>NZ_JALIHH010000019.1:0-114252 GCF_022869435.1 Aeromonas sp. LsrichE-8G | reverse complement strand
TCCTCGACCGTCACATCGATGGTGCTGATACGCTCCCCCAGTGCCTGCTTGGCATCTGCCAGGGCCTTGCTCGACTCAGCGAGGGAGGCAGACAGCTCTGTATCCGCGGCCTTGAAAGCAGCATCTACAGTGCTGATCTGCTGGGCGAGCGCTTCCCCCTGGCTCGCCCGAGCCAGCTCCTCCGTCGCAAGCCTCGCATTCGTATCCTCGAGGTCGCTGCTGAACTGCGCCTCCACTTCGGCAACTCGCCTCGAAATGGCCTCATCAGCGGTGACCCTGGCCTCAGACTCACTGGCGATATCTGCACTCAGCGTGTTATCAGCCTCAATCATCTCGACGCGCATCTGATCCTGGCTCAGTGCAAGCGCAGCGTCAGCGTCGCTCGATACCTTCTCCAGTGCCTTGATGGTGGCGGTCGTCTCATCAAGGGCTGTGTCTGTCGAGGCGCTCAGGTCGTCGATGCGCTGGGCCAGCGCGCCGCTAGTGTCAGCAAGCACTACCTCCACGCCGCTGATCCGTGCCTGGGTGTTAGCATCCCTCCCCTCAAATTTGACGTTCATATCGGTGATGCGCTTGGCTTGAGCAGACTGCTCATCCACGATCACCTGCTGCTGGGTGCGAATGGTGCCAAATGCGCTGCGATTTTCCCTATCCCGCTCATCACCGGCCAGCGCGGCATCAATGGCAGCCTGGCCGACATCGGCAGCCCCCTCCGCCTTATCCTTTGCCAGCTCAATCTCGACCTGAATTTCATCAAACCGCCCAGCAGTGATCCCGCCCTCCGACTCGATAACCTCCTCCAGCGCTAGGATCTTGCCCTCCGCCTCGCTGGCCCTCACCTCCAGTCCGCTGACTCGCTGGGCGGCAACGCCATCTGCGTCAGCCGTCACTCGAGCCAGCTCGGTGATCTTAGCATCAAGCTCTTCACCGCTGCTGCTGACAGTAGCCTGCAGGCCATCGATGCGCTGGGCGGCGACGCCATCGGCGTCAGCTGTCACTCGAGCCAACTCAGTGATCCTGGCATCCAGTTCTTCGCTGCTACTGCTGACGGTCGCCTGTAGGCCATCGATGCGCTGCGCCTGGGAACTCAGCTCATCGGTATGCACCGTCAGTTTGCTTTCTGCGTTGGTCAGCCGCTCGCCCTGCTCGTCAACCTCTTGCTGTGTCGCCTTCTGGGCCAGCACCCCTTTTGTCGCATCAAGCTCTTGACCGATCTGGGTGACCCGCTGCTGTTCGCCTGTGAACTCCCCCCGGGTGACGGTTTGGCTCAGGCTGGCGTCCAAGCCGTTGATGCGCTGCTCTGCCTCAGTAATCCGCGACCCCTGACTGTCAACGGTGACATTGTCTGCCTTGCTGCTGATCTGGCCGGCGACGGCATCAAGCTCCTGCTGCACTTCAGTAATGGAAGTGTGAAGCTCATCTCGCACCGCATTGACGGCATCCATGGTGATGCTGCCGGTTTCAGGATCGACGACAAACACCGCATCGCGGAACGAGTCGAAATCACCCTTGTACTTGTCCACTTTTGCATTGAGGCGATCTTGCACCAGACCAATTTCGATGCTCGACATCCCAAGCTGCTGCTGGGCATCATCCAGCAGCTCTTGCGCTACCTTCTGGCGCTCATCCAGCCCGGCCAACTCCTGCTCAATACTGGGGATCTTGCCCTCGATGGCGGCGACCTTGGGACGGATAACCTCGATTTCATCGACCTTTGGCTTTAGGATCGCAATGTCCTGCTCAATACTGGGGATCTTGTCCTCGATGGCGGCGACCTTGGGACGGATAACCTCGATTTCATCGACCTTTGGCTTTAGGATCGACACATCCAACTGGAGCTGAGGAACATCCTCTATGGGGTTGAGCAGCTCCTGCACAAGATGACTCTTTTCAATCTTGCCCTGCAGCTCGTCCAGAATGTCCTGCACATCCCGGCTGGTTTCAGCCACAACGCCATTCACGCCCTGAAATGGGCCATGGTCGTCCTTGCCGTTGACGAAACGCACCCAGTAGTAGAACTTCGCCCCCTTCCCAATCGCATCAGAGAACAGGTTTGCTGATGTGGTGCCTACCAGCACGGCATCCGGCTGGTTGTCTTGCTCAGCCCGCCAAATCTCGGCATGAGCATGCCCCCGGTACCGCGGCGAATCCCACTCCACCAGGACTGTGTGAAACGCCCCATTGGCGATCACGTTGACCGGGGCGTGGGGATACTCCATCTGGCCTACGGGGAAAAGGTCAGGGTTCTTGCCGGGGACGTACACGCCGCCTGCGCCGGGGCGCAGCGTAGACAACCCCAGGGCCGACAGCTCCCTGAAGGTCACGGCCTTATCGAGGTGATCGCCACGCTGCCCGGTGAGCAGCTCTACGTTTTCTACTGTAGCCGCCTGGTCTCGGCCTGCTCGATATGCGGGTTTCTTGGCCATCAGATCACCATCTCCGCCATGCTGCTCGCCAGAGTGATGCGGCTCACCACCGAGGTACCGAAGACCTCTATCTGCCAGAACCGGCCCCGCACTGGCGGCAACCTGAACGCCCCGGTCACCAGGTTGCCAGGGGACAGCTCCATCACCTGCTCCCCGTCAACGAACAACTTGATCCCGACCAAGCCAACATCCTGAGCCAACACCCGGCAGCAATTGAAAGACGTTCCCTCTGGCACCATGAAGAGCTTCGACCGCCAGATGAATTGGCCATTGCTGGCGCTCCCGCCCCGCCAAATCTGCAAGTTGCGACCCTTGGCAACGTAGAGGGAATCGCTCTCCATATCGGAGACAGCCGCATCCCACCGGTTCGTCAGCTCACGCAAGTCGCCACTTTTCGGGTCAAAGATGAATGCGTGAGTGTCAGTCATGCCCACATATTTGCCCTCGTGGTGCCATGCCCGCATAGTTTCAGGCTTCATGGTGCGCCACTGCTTGCTGGTGATGACCTGCTCGGTCACCACCTGCCCACCGTTGGCGCCGATACCGACCAGCCCGTCCGGGGAGGCATAGAGCACCACCCCATCCATGGCAACCATAGAGCGACCACTGACACAGGACTGCGGCAGTTGGCTGAGCTTCTGGGTGGTCACCGATGCCGGGCTCACACCCTGGGCAAGATAGGGGTACCCCTTGGTCCCAATCACCAAGGTGGTGTCGATGGCAGCGATCGCCACAATGTCGTGCTCAGTGGTCAGCCTGTACTTCTCCGGCCAGGCGTAGGGAAGGTAAGGCTCGCACAGGTAGAGGGAGTTGCCAGCAAACCCCGCACACATGCCATTCGCCATTTGACACAAGCCACGCATGCCATCCGGCGGCATGGTGTAGTCGTAGGTCTCCAGCACGGCGCCCAGCTCCCCATCCTCCCGGGTATCGACAAACGAAGCTTGGGCAATGGGCAGCTCGGCGACCTGCAGGTAATCGGCAAGGCCGCCACCTGACACCGACCGATATATCCGGCGCTTGGTGATGTTACTGTTCTGGGTTGTCGGTGGGCTCAGCATCAAGGTGACGGATGACCCTGGGATCCCGATATTCACCTTTCCGCTGACAGGGCCCGGGGGCCCCTCCTCACCCATCGCAGTAACGAAGGTATCCACGTAGAAGCGGGTTTCGTCATCTGTCAGGTCATCATCCACACCACCAACAGGTGGGGTGATGGTGCCAATCCCGACCGGAACACCTGGGGCTGGAATGCCTAGCCGATACCATGCCGTCGGCTTGTTGCTGCCGCCTGTGGCGATCTGGGCATGAGTCACCTTGGGATACTCACCATCCGTGTAGTAAACCCTACCATACGGGTCCTGAGCTATCGGGGAGCGGATGGCCTCCACCACCTTGTTCCAGGCGAACCAGTGCTGGCCATAGTGAAAAAGGGTGGTAGGCACGATGGGCAATTCCACACCAGCACTGGCGTCATCCTCCAGAGGCGAGATGACGCCATGGTCAAAATGGCAGTCGCGAGCAATCACCGCGACTTCATCAGACAAGAGGTGTGGCTCCACGCGCGGCATAGTCCCTCGCATGGTGACGATATCGAGTACGGGCATGGGGATCTCGGAGAGGCAGAAACGAAAAAGCCCCACTCGGGAGAGCGGGGCCATGATGGGTAAATCCTAACGCTGACAGCGCCAGGAGGCAAGGCTCACTTGGCTGGTTGCAGCAGCACGGCGACCACGCTCGCCCCACGGGCCACCGGGTAGCGCAGCTTGATCTCCGCCACCTTGTCGCGCCATCGGCTCTCGGCCTCTGGCGTTTTGTCGTATTGCCACTCCAAGAAAAGGGGGTCGGACTCCGCCACGTAGGCGCGCTGGCGACGCGCCAGTTGCCCCTCTGTCAGCTCATAGTTGTGCTGGGCGAGCACGGAGGCTATGACCTCCTCACTCATTCCCAGCTCCGCCATAAAGGCGGGATCGTAGTTGTCGTGCGTTTCGCCGTCGTATAAGTAGCTCATCTATTTGCCCCGCTCGAAATGTTAAACAGGCTGCAGCGCAGCCGCCAGGTGTTTGCATGCGCGGCGTGCGCACACCACGATTGGATGCATGGTCGGCAGTCGCCTGCCGTTAGCCTGCCTGCCGCTATCGCCCGTTTGAAGCGGCGCAGCTTGTAGCGGATGCGCTTGATGCTGTTTTTGCGCAACAGGCGGTGGGTGGGGTAGATGCGGTAGCCGAGGAAGTCGAGCGCCCTGCCGTTATCCGGCCCAACCGGGAATATCTGGGTCTTGCTGTTAGTGGTCAGGCGCAGCGCACTCCACAGGAACTGCTCGATGCGCGCCCGCCACGCCTGCAGCTGCGCCTTGTCGTGATGCAACACCACAAAATCATCCATGTAGCGGATGTAGTACCGGATGCCGAGATCGTGCTTTGCGTAGCGATCCAACTCGTTGAGATAGAGATTGGCAAACAGCTGACTTGTCAGGTTGCCGAGCGGGATCCCGACACCCGGCCGCCCTGGGCTCGAGTCGATAATGGCATCGAGCAGCCTGAGCGTGCGATCGCAGTGGATGTGGCGGCGCAAGATCGCCTTGAGGCGGGCGTGATCGATGCTGGCGAAATACTTGCTGATGTCCGCCTTCAGGCAGAATAGTGGGCCGTGAGCTTGCCTGATCGCCCGCATCCAGCGCTGTGCCCTGTTTGCCCCGGCATGTACCCCCTTGCCTTTGCGGCAGGCGTAGCTATCGAATATAAAGCGCGGGTCAAGCGCTGGCTCCAGTACATTCATGATCGCCCGGTGGACAACTCGATCCACGAAGCGGGGTGCCGAGATCAGGCGCTGTTTCGGCTCAAAAACATAAAACTCCTCGTATCCGCCGGGCTGATAGCTGTCGTGCAGCAGATGATTGTGGGTGTCGTGCAGGTGCTCTTCCAGGCGCTGCATGTAGCGCAGGGCGGCGGGCGAGGTGCGTTTTCCGCACAGGCAGCGCAGGGCAGCCTGGTGCAGATTGTCAAACGATATGATTTGGTCGTACATGAGGGCCTCAAAGTCGGCGGCCCGGCGCACCGGTGCCGCCTGTTCAGTTTTTCGGCGATAGCCGAGGCATCGACATCCCTTTGATAATGCACTGGACAACGCCCCGTGAGGTGTTGCCTTCTGGCTGCTGCCAAAGGCGGGGCGAAACCCGATGTTCGTGTTCGTGTTCGCGCGTGAATTGTTCAGATTGAGCGCAGCCAGGCCAGCGTTGGCCCCGTTGTTCCAATTGCCGCCACGATACGGGAGTCGCATGATGTCGGAGCCCATGATTAGGCGGCTCGCTCGTATTTGAGCCAGCCGCCGATCATCCTGCCGATCTCGAGATTGAGACCGCTCCAGTGCTGATATTTGTTGATGGGTAGATAGGTCAGGTCTTTGGCCAGCCTGATCTGGTTTTGCAACACCGCCAGTTCGACATCGAGATCGGTGAGCGTGGTCTTCTTGTGATAGCGCTTCGCCGCCGTAATGACGAGGCGCAATAGCGTCAACATGCTGGTCCTGATCTCGGCCGCCAACACATGCTTCTCTGACTTCGGAAACTGGCGCAGGGCGATGTGCCCATACTGCATCATGTCGCGGATCCGCTGCTCAATAATGAGCGGTTGTTTATCCATAGTGTCCTCGTGAATCAATTAAGCGCCACTTCCGTGGCGCCAACAAAACCCAAAGGTCAGTGCTCAAGCAAAGGCGGGGCGAAACCCGAAGTACGCGCTCGTGTACGCGCGTGAATTGCTCAGATTGAGCGCAGCCAGGCCAGCGTCGGCCCCGCCGTACCAACTGCCGCCACGATACGGGAGTCGCTCGCCGAAATTGCGCATATAGATGCGCCCCTGCGGCAATGCCCCAGCCGGCTCCAGCAGCAGCCGCTTCATCGCCTGATTGCTGACGTAGCTGCCCGACTTTGTCATTGAGCGCCAGTCAACGCTAGCCGAGTTGCCAGCGTTGACGTTGTCTCCGATGGCTCCCAGCCTGTTGTTGACTGCGTTGGACAGGATGACCGAGCCTCCAGTTGGTATGGATGCATCAAGAAACGCATCAGCGAACGCCCAGTCAACTTCTGCCTGGGTGTTGTAGGAGGACAGCTTAAAGCGCCCATCTTGCAGCAAAAATCCGTCCTGCCACTCCCAGACGTTGCCGACCAGATCGGCGATGCCGATGGGCGTGCGGTTATGTGTCGCCTCCGCGCCCATCGAGCCCGTTTGCGTCCGGCCCGTACCGGCGCCATCGCCAGGTGCCCGGTTGTCGGCCCGGTCGCCAACAATCCACGTCTTGGCATGACTGCGCCCCCAGTTGGTGTTGCCAATCGGCTCGTAGCCGTTGGCCATGCACCAGAGTGCAATGGCCGCCCACTCGTGAGCGGTCATCAAGTGCCACCCCGCCCCCTTCGCTGCACAAGCGGCGCGGGCTGCGGTATGATCTAGTGATGCTCGCGGGTCTTGCCGCGGCGCGCTGACAGAGCCGGAGCCGGACGCAAGATAGGCGCCGATGAATATCTCGCTCTTGATGCTGCCGCTGCCAAAATCGAACGCCGTCACATCGCCAGTGCCCATATCGGCAGTCATGCCCAGGTCGGCGTAGCTGAAGCGCGGCAGCACGAACATAGCATTGGCGTTGCCAGCGCTGTCGCGAATGATGGTCTGGCTGCCGCCGGTTGCCCGCTCCAGGGCGTAGCGCTCCGCATCGAGGATGGTGGCGCCGCCCACGCGCATCAGCGAGCCGGTCCCGGCTTCGGCCGTGGCATTGGCGGCCGCAGCGGCGCGATCGGCCTCGGTCTTTGCCCGGTCGGCTTCGACCTTGGCGCGGGCCGTCTGCCCCTCCCCCTCGCTGGTCACCCGCTTCCACGGGATCAGTGTTTGCTTGGTTCCATCCGGTGCAGTCACCTCAACAGTGGTGGCAGTGCTCGTCAGCAGCGCCTGAAAAGCATCGCTCTGCTGCTGATAGGCACTCAGTGTGGCGGTCAGGCGGCGGGCGAACTCAGGGACGGAATCCGAGAAAGTCGTGATGATCTCGTAGGCTTTGCCCGTGGCAGTGGAGCCACGGTATGACTGCACCAGATACAACTCCGTGTTGGACACCACGTAGTCCACCTCGTAGAAATCCACCGAGGTGCCACTGGTGATACAAAAAAGGTGGCCCTTGGCCACCCCGTTCTTGGTGTCTGCGAAGGTTGTCCCGGTACCGGTCACCTTCTTGTTACCATTGGTGACGGCCACCGTGCCGTCACGCTTCCACACTCCAGCCATGCTGCCCCCTTACTGCCCGGTCACGCGGGAGAAGCCTTCGGTCTTGCGCTGCTCCATATTGGTATCAACCTGGGTCTTTTCACCCAGCTGCTGCAGGTAGGCGTTGTAGTGGCCGACAGCCCGATTGGAGTTGGCGCTGTATTCGGAATCCTTCGAGAAGGCCCGGTACATGATGAAGTCGATAAGCGGGTTGATGTAGATGTCATCCAGATCGGCCAGCGCCGGCGTGCCCACGTTTTCCACATCCGTCAGCACCTTGGATTGCGGCGCTACGGAGTAGATCACATCCACCTTCACTGCGGCGGCGGGGCCCGGGTAGAGATAGAAGTTCTTGGGGTCCCGATCGTCATAGGTGTAGGCGGCCACGCTGGTGCCATCCTTGCCAGCATGCCAGTCCGGGTAACTGTCATCGAGGGCGCGCCGCGGCACGAAGCGGATCACTTTGCCGTCGGCATTGCGCAGCACCTCGATCAGCCGCAGGGCATCTGCAGGCAAAGTCTGCTTGGTACCAGCGGCGCAGTTGAACTGCACGTTCTTGGTGTGGGCGTCAGGACGCATCAACACGATCGCTTTGGCAGCATCGTTGTAGTAGTCCAACAGCTCCTGCTTGGGCCAGCGAACCCAGGTGCGATCGTTGAGCAGGGTATTTACCCGCTTCAAGATCGAGTCAACGGTAACGGTTGCCATGTGTGGAGTCCTTTAGAAAAAAGTGTGTTTGCGGGGCGGGTTGTGGAATTCAACTTGGGTCGGGGCACTGTGCTCTTTGCGGAACCGGCCGGCGCGCCTCCACCCCTCGACGAACTCAGCTCGGTGGTACCCTGCACGCTTAGGGTCAGACCAGGGGCGGTCTGGCTGGGCATAGAGCAAGGCTGCGACGCCATGGGCAATGGCATCGGCGTGATCGTGGTAGAGCTGGGCTGGGAGCTCGGTGGCGTTCTTGACCGGGGCAGCCACATACCAGATCCGCACATTGCAGAGATCTGTCAGGATGCTCAGCTCATTGGCCGACATGGCGAAGTAGTCACGCCCGCTGACAAATGGCGCGCCCCCTTCTCCGGTCAGGTGCAGCACATTGCACGATGTCATCCCGCTGATGTTGCAGACCTCCACCAGGCTGCCGGCTGACGCGCTTGGCAGTAGTCGGTCAAGGGTCAGCAAGGCCGACTCCCGGCAGAACGTGATGGCCGCCTCTGTGACGGCCTCACCCAGCATGACTTCGAGCGGGCCGGTGATGTGCAGCCTGACAGTGGGCAGGAACTGCTCACGCGACACCATCTGCATGCTATTCCCCCTGCTCTGCCAGCTTGGCCTTCAGGGCGTCACGCACGCGCACCCGGTATTCTGGCACCTTCTCCTGCGGGCCCTGCGGCTCGATATCCAGGTCTTCCCCTTCCACCAGGGTGGCCAGTTGGGCAGAGGTCATCTTGGCCAGATCGCGCTCACCGACCACCATGCTCCGCTCTTCCGCCAGGCGGGCCTGCTCGGCGGCGAGGCGCTCCTTCTCTTTGGCGGCAGCCTGGGCAGTGGTCTCCTGCCGCTCCAGCTCGCCAGCCAGTGCCTCATGGCGGATCCAGACGCTCGGGAACTCCAGCAGTTGCATGGCGATGTGACTCTCCACATCCACTGCGGTATGGCGCGGGAAGACCAGGCGGCTGCCGGTGACCGTGTCTTTCTTGCTCGGCTTGTCGCCGATGTAAACCACGGCAATCTTGTCGCTCATGGCGATGACTCCTATTCAGAAACGAAAAAGCCCGGCACAGGGCCGGGCGGACAGTGATCGGCAGCCTTACAGGTTGCCGACTACCTCGTAATGCAGCTTGAGCTTGACCGTGCCAGTTGCCGCGCCGCCGCCAACCGTGAGGGTGAGCTCCTGGTCAGGCTCGGTCAGCAAGTCATCGACCGGGTAATACTTTGCCACCGCCCCCACCGTACTCTCGGCGTTGATGATGGTGGTCGTGCCGATCTTGGCGGTGATGGTGGTACTCGCGCCCAGCGCAGTGCTGAACATCGTCACACCCACCACTTTCAGGTTGGGCTCCACCTTGTCACCGTATGCGACAACATCGCCAGACGGCACAGCCGTCAGCTTGGCCACCAGGGTCGGGGAGATAGAGAGGTTGCCGAACGAACCAACAAACCAGCGGTAAGCTCGGGCGATCAGGGTAGTTTTGGCCATGACATGGCTCCTTATCTGGTCAGATATCAACAGGAGGGGGTATCAACCCCCTCGCTCTGATGGGTGGATTAGCGCGCGACGGCGCTGACGGCGGTATCCAGCACCATGCAGCCATGGTCCTGAATGTTGCCGTTGCGCTGCTTGAAGCGGATCTTCTGCAGACCGGACACCCAGCTGATGGAGATCTCGGTGCTGTTGTCGTGGTCGGTCTTCTCTTCGTGCATGCCGAAAGAGCCGCCCTTCTCGCCAGAGCCAAAGGCATTGGCAAGCGCCTGACCACCCAGCAGCACGGCGCGGTCGATGGTGGTGCCTGCTACCTTGTCCACTTCCACGCCGGTCGCGGAGTTGGCGGCGCACACCTTGACGGTGCTGCCTTGGTTGAATCGGATCGGCATGCCCTTGTAGGGCTTGACCAGGATGCCGCGCCACATCGCACCTTCACCGCGGAAGATGGGGTGGTTCCATCCCTTGCTGCGCTCAATTGAGGCCGACAGCATCGCCTGCCAGTCCTTGCCGGAGGTTGAGGTGTAGAAGTCGTGCCACTGGCGCGGGGTGACATAGAGCACGTAGAGCGGCTCGCCACCGGACGGATCCGCCACCATGCGGATCGGCTGGATGGGGTTGGCCATCTCGGACAGGAACAGCGACATGTTGTCCACGCAGCCCAGATTGAAGCGGTCAGCCGCGTCGATAGCTTCGAAGCTGGTCGCATCACCACCGAAGAAGTGGCGCTCGTAGGTGGGCGCAGTCAGCGGGTTGATCATGATATCGGCAAATTCCGGGTCATCCGCCAGCGGCAGGATGATATCGGTCGCGTAGTAGTCGCCGCGGGCGCCGGCCAGCTGGGCAAAGCCGCGCTGATCAACCAGTCGGCCGTAGTAACCATCAGCAAGCAGCGTGCGGGCGGTCTTGATCAGGTCGTGCTTGGTGCGCTGCTGGCTCATCTTGCCGCCAGCATCCACGCCGTGACGGGTCTGGTTGATTTTGAGCGCGAAGTCAGCAAAGGACAGGGACTCCAGGCGGCCATCCAGCTTCTGATCGCCCATGCTCGGGCGACCGGAGAGCTGATGGAACAGCTGCATATCCACGGAATCGCCGCGCTGCTTGGTCAGGTCGGTGATGCGAACTACCGGCGCACCTGCACTGGTCTGCTTGCCGCCGTTGACCTTGGCACCCTTGGGAGCCTCTTCGGTCAGCATGTTCACCAACGAGTGGGAACGGTTGGCCGCCGTAAACAGTGCGGCCTGCAAAATCTTGTTGGCTTGCGCCGAGGTGACTTGGGTCATGATCCTCTCCTACATGAAAACAAAAACCCCGACACAGTGGTCCGGGGTTGGCTTATTGAAATGGGTGGTGGGTTAGTACCCGGCCTGCTCCAGCAGCGCCTCCATTTGGGCGTCCGTCATGGCGCCCATCTCGCCGATAAGCTCGGTCTGAGACATGGCACCAAAGCGCTCCACTCCAGTGGGAGCGGCATGATGGGTCTGGCCGAGTGCCGAAGGGCTGGACGGGATGAAATCAGCGGGCTTTTCTGCACCCTTGCCGGGTACCTTGGCGGGAGGCGCTTGAACCTCATCACCAAAGGCCAGCTTGGTGCGGCGAGCCGCCTCTGCGAATCGCTCATCCAGCGACTTGCCTTGCCACGCGGGATCAGCCTGGAGCTTCTCATCGACGATGATGGCGAAGTCGAAACGGTCCTGGTCCTTTTCCCGCCAGCTCACCAGATCAGGTACCGCCTGCAGTGCGGCCTGTACCGGGTTGAGGGTGGGTTGAACCTGCTGCGGGGCGACCTGGGGCTCCAGCTTTTGGAGCTTGCGGGCAATGGCGGCGATGGACTTGCCGAGATCCGGGTAGTCCTGCGCCAACTGCTCGAGCTCCTCCTGGCTGATGTCGTCGGGGTCCACGTCGGGGTTGATCCCGTGCTTCTCCATCAGCGCCTGCAGCTTGTCCCGCTCGGCCTGGGCTTGCTGCGATGCGGCCAGCTGCTCACGCAGCACCTTGACCTCATTGCGCGACTGCTCAAGCACTTCATACGGGATGGTGTGTTGACCGCTCTTGGCCAGGATCACCTTCTCAGGCTCCGTGGCCCCTTCACCGCCCTGCTCGGTACTGCCCTGTTCGTTACCGGCTGCCACCTCGCCCGCCGACGGCGCGGGTTGTACGTCCGTTTGCTCGGTGCCAGTGCCATCATCCAGCTCGCCATCGGGCTCACGCTCGATCGCTTCCAGCATGGCTTCCAGTTCGTCCAGGCTCTCAGTGCCGGTCAGGTTGTCGATGTTCTTATCCATGGTTGTCCTCGTGGGTTTTCAGTGGGTGGTATCGCTGCCCAAGCGGGGGAAGGCTCTCGGTGAAAGCGCTCCCCGGCTGGGGCTGGGCACAAAAAAGCCCGCACAACGCGGGCAAGGGTTGCCGTCTATCGCTAAAGATTCGCTAAATGGCACTTGAGCCGCCAGCCTTCCAGCTTCCACAGCTCTTGGCGGGCCTTGGCTTCGGCATCCTTGATGGCGTACTTGGCGCCAAGCTCAGCATTGAAGTTGGCCGGGTCCGCACAGGCGGTCATGCCGATGGCCAGGGTGAAGCCATTGGCAGCAATGGCGGTGGCAATCGTGGTTGTGGTACCGGGAACAACCTGAACCTCATAGCGAACGCCACGCATCAGCGCATCGATCTGGTCCGGAGTAACACGCGGCGCTGTCAGCCCGAGAGTCTGGATCTCGCGCTCCATTTCGGCATCAATGTGTTGCTGGTCGGTCATGGCCCGCTCCAAATAAAAAACCCGGCACAGTGGCCGGGTCTGGAAATGAAAAAGGCCCAATCTCGAGAGACTGGGCCATGTTGGGGAAATCGTAACGCTGGCAGGTCAGGAAAGCAACTATCAGAGCGCGATCGCGTCTATCTGCTGTTGGATGCTGTCCAGCAGCTGGGCCTGCAGGGCTGCCTGCTCGGTCTGCATCGCCTGCTGCTGGGCTGCCAGTTGCTCCATCTCCTGCAATGTCTTGCCTGTCTGGGCCTGCGTGAGGGCATCCTCGAACCGGATGGAGTCGGTCAGCTTGGCGATGCGCTGGGCCTCTGCCTGCCACTTGGCGGCTTTGCCCTCCAGCTCGGCCAGCTTGGCCTGCATCTCGCGCATGGCCAGCTCCTGCTGCATCTGGGCCTGCTGGGCTTGCTGCTCGGCGGCTACGCGTTCCTCGTCGCTCATCTCGTCCGGGTCTTTCGGGATGTTCAGGGCATTGCGGATCCGCTCCACGAACTCTGCCTTGCGCGGCACATCCATCAGCTCGACCAGCAGGTCAAAGCAGGCACCGGCGGCCTCTGGCGGCAGCTGGGACATAGCCTGGGTCATTCGCTCGGCAAGTTGCTGCTTGTAAGCGGCTGTTTGCTGGATCGGCGCCAGTGCGATATGTGCCCGCAGCCGGGTCACATCATTGGTGAGTTTGCCATCCTCCTGCTCCACGTTAATCACCACAGCCTTGCGGCGGCGCGGGTCATCCCGGTTCACTGTCACCTTGTAGTTGCGCTTGCTGGCCATGTCTTCCAGCAGGTACGCCAGCGCCAACTGCCCCACTTGCTGGCAGCCCATCCGGTAGTTGTCGTTGATCTCCGAAAGCGTGGTCGCCCCCTGCTCCACCAGGTTGCTGATAGCCACGCCGGACTGCCCGGTGGAGCCCTGCCCCAGGAAGGCGGCATACACCCCCATGGTGTCCTGGATCAGCTTCACCGAGTCCTGCATCACCTGAAACTGCTGGGCCGCCACGTTGAAGTCCTGCTCCACCTTGAAGGCATCGCTCACGCTGGTCTTGTTGGCTCGGTCAGGGTTGAGCTCGATATAGCCATCGGGGCGCTCGACTTGCTCCAGCACCTGATCCCGGCTCATGTTGGTGGCGTCCTTGTCCATGATGACGCGCTTGGCCTGCAGCAGGAAGGTGAGCTTGATACGCCGCAGGTTCACCTCGTCCTGCGCCGGCATGGCTCGAGCAATCAGCCCATAGGGTTCGCCGGTGCGGTCTTTGCGATACCCCCAGAACGGCACCAGCGGGTACATGTTGTGGGGAGCAGAGCAGGGTCGATCAACCAGATGATGAGGGCCGACGAACCAGGATTCCCGGATCACGGCCACCGGGCAGCGTTCCAGCTTGGCGCGCCCCATGGCCACAGCAGCGAGATGCAGTTGATTGGTCTTGTCGTATTCCAACGCCCGGCCTGAGTCGAGCTTCAGCACCTGACGCATGGTGTAGGTGCGGTAGTAGACCACTTGCAGCAGCACCCGGTCCCGCTCCCGGCTGCACCACTCTATCTCCTTGCCGCTGAACTGACTCCACTCGTCATAGGCACTGACTAGGTTGGGATCCATCCCCTCGATGGCGGTCAGGCTCATGACCCCATCCCAGTCGTTGACGCCCCACTCCAGCGCCTGTGCCTTGCTCGGGAACATGGTCTTGGCCTCATCCAGATCGACCCAGCGGCGTCGCATCAGCCAGCGGCAGTCGCTCAGATCCGGCTCCCTGCTATGCCAGTCCCAATAAACCTCGTCACGGTGGACATTGCTGAACTTGTAACGTGGGCCGAACGGGTCATCGCGGCGACACACCTCAACCCAGCCCAGGCCGGTCTTGATTTGGCCGCCGTAGGCCTCGCCCCGGGCGCGGTCCAGTCCGCCAAGGCGGCACATGTCGGCGTATTCGGCGTTGACGGCCTCGGCCAGTTGCTCCAGCTCGTCGTCGTGGTCATCGGCGATCACCATCAGATCGGTGCGGCTCTTGGCCTCCATCCCCAGCACGCCGTCAATGGTCGGTGCGACCAGGTTGTGAATGGTGATTGGCTGGCCCCGTGCCTTGAGCACACTCACCACCTCGGGCGGCAGTTGATCGCCGTCGTAGTAGGCGCACGCCCGATTGGCGATAGAACGCCAGTCCGGCTGGCCGTTGATATCGCTCATCAGCTTGAGCAGTCGCGGGGTATCGAGGCCACCTTTCTCAGGTGCCTTGGGTTGGGCGTTGATCATCAGTTGGCCATCCAGTGCTTGGGTTTGCGGGAGGTTTCGGGTTTGACGATGCGGGCTGGCATTCGAGCCCGCATTTCTTGGGCGATCATGTAGCTCATCAGTTGGTCGTCGTAGCAGCCTTCCTGTGCGTTCATCCGGCCCTGCTTGTCATAGACGTAGCTGGTCGCCTCGCTGACGGTGCCAATCCAGCGGATCCCGGAGCAGCCATTACGCAGCAGCGTCTTGAGACCTTCGGTGACGAGAGGCTTGGATTGTGCGGTGGTGAGCCAGCCGAGGCGCGGCGTCTCATCATCGCGGTCGCGGTCGATGTATTCTTGGGCATAGATGCGGCGTGTCGGGTAGATGTCGCGGAGCTTGAGCAGCACGGCATGGCCATGGTTATTCCGCTCGGGGCCGATGAAAGCAGGCTCGTCTGTTGTGCCGTACATCCGGCCAACATGATTCAGCAGCATGGCAAACAGCTCGGCATCCAGATGCCCGTACCAGTGAGCTACCTGCTCCCCGGTGCTGCGCTTGATGACGTCCAGGCTTGAGCGGTCGCCGTGCTCCAGTCCTTCCGCCACATCGGCGCCGATGGCGTAATCCTCGTCGGGGTCTGGCAGCTCCCAGACCAGCAACATGTTCTCGAGCGAACGCTGCCCCTGCTCGTCCAACTTCTCCGGTTTGCGAGCCTTCTCGCGCCTGCCGGTGACCGGGTCGATGTCATAGACGATGAGCGGGGCCATGCAATCGCCCTCTGCTTCCATCGTGGCTATGGGGTCGAACACCCGGCGCCCGGAGGTCAGGAATGCCTCCAGCGGCGTGCTGGGGAACTCCTGCTTCATCTCGGCGCCCAAGGTGGACTCTTTCAGCACGTACCATTGCCGCTGCTCGTCGGTGATGGTGCAGCTCATCGCCTTCTCCACCGCGGCGAAGTATTCCGCTTGGGCCTTGCTCATCACCACACCGGAAGCGGGGACATCGGCGCGATACTTGGGATCCTGCCACCAGGCGAAGAAGTGGAACTTCCAGTCGAGCTGACTGAGTTCACCGGATGCCCTGGCCAGCTCGAGGGACTTCATGCTCATGGCGTGGAAGTCGCCCCCTACCCCTTCGGCTGTGCTCTCGATGAAGGCCACGGCGCCCGGGTGGATCGCCTGCAGCGTCCCGGTTCGCACCTCCTTGGCCTTCTCCGGGTACTTGGCGCAGATCTTCCCGTGCTCGGAGACATGCAGGCGCTGGACGGTGCCGGAGCGGAACGAGGTGGCCACCTGGATGCTGGAGCCATGCCGGAACAGGATGTGCCCGCCATTCGCCCCGCCGCGCCGGGTCACCACCTTGAATTGGGCCTTGAGCCAGCTGGGCAGGTTATCAAAGGGCACTTCAATCTTGGTGCGGTAGATCTCGCCGGCGGCCGTCAGGTCCTGGGCGATGATCCCGCACTTGAGGTTCTTGTTGAACAGCGCCTCGTCGAGCAGGTAGATGTCGATGGCCGTGGAAAACCCAAGCTGGCGCGCCTTGAGGATGATGTTCAGGTACCACATGGTCCGGAACAGCAGCTCCTGCGCCGGGCGCAGCCGGAAGCGCACCAGTTGGCCCTGCTCGCTCTCGATCATGTAGAGGTTGTTCATCCGCCACCACTTATCGCTGAGCTTCGAGCGGATGTAGGCCATCTGCTCCTGCTCAGTCATGGAAGATGCGTCGATGGGAACAGTCATGACATCAGCCCCCCTGTCCCCATGTCGTGGAGCTCGGAAACCATCTCGCTGACCGGGGTGGCCTCGCTGCCGCCATCCTTCTCCAGCCGATCGGCTTCGGCCGTCAGCTTGCGAGCCGCAGCCCGGATCCGGCGAGTGTCCTCTTCAATCTTCGGCACGCTCACCTCATCGATGCGAAGGGCGCTAAGGGTCCGCTCGATGGATTCGATGCGCTGGATGTTGCGGTCGAGTGCCTGCTCTGCTTTCAGGATCTTGTCGTAGAGCGCAATCCGGTCAGTCATCTCGCTGGCCGTGACCAGGTCCTGCTGCAGCCCCTTGAGCAGCTTGGTGACGGAAATGACTCGCGCCCGGGTGAAGTCCAGCTCGTCGCGCAGTTGCAACTCGCGGGCCTGGTCGAACAGCTCAGGCGAATCGAGGAACTGGGCGTAACCTCCGTGGGTCAGCGCGGGCCGATCGCCTGGCTTCCACTTTGCGACAGGGCTCGGGTTGCCGGGGTTGCCGACGGACTCACGATTGCCCACGCCAAAGCGGCCATCTGGCTGGCGCCCCGATTTTCTTTTCGGGTTTTGGCCTGAGTCGTCAGGGGTTTGTGTGGATGAGGAGGACTTTTCCCCTCTTCCCTCTCCCCTCTTGGCCTTGCCTTCATTCCCCTTGGGTTGCGCAGATTGCGCAGATTGCGCAGTTTTGCGCACTTCGGAATGCGCAGATTGCGCAGCTACGCGAGAAATATCAGGTTGCGCAGGGGATTGCCCCCGAGATTTCAAATAGCGACGCGCCGAGTTGTAGTTCAGGCCGCGGCTGTCGCACCAGTCTTTCGCACTGATGCCTGTCGCTTCATGCTCCTGCAGGAACTTTGCATTGAGCTGTGCCCAGTCGGTCTTTGCCATTTAGAGAGATAACTCGCCTTCGACGATGGCATCACCAGGTACAGGCTCATGGGTAGCCGGTACTACGACGGAGACGCCAGTATTCAGGGTGACCAGGGCCTGACTCCCGTCATACTCCCTCACCTGAGTAACAACCCCGGTCACGGTAATGCCATTAACCACCGCATCGCTCCAGTGCATCGAGATAGTCCAGTAGGTCGGCTGTGAATTCCCCAGAAAGACAAACCCCGCCATTAGCGGCGGGGTTCCATGTCAGCCTGGGTGTGGGTGGCGGGCAGTTTGCCGGCTGGCTTGGTGTTGTCTGGCAGCTGGCCAGAAGCAGCACCGAAGCGAGCAGCAAAGCGCCCTTGTGGGTCACTATGGTTTTGGTCATAGCTTTCCTGCGCCTCCCTTGCCCGCTCCTGCTTAAGCCAACGGCCCAGAAGGGCCGTTAGAATGTCGAGCAGTTGGAGCAAGCTGTTCATGTTATTGCTTCCTGGCCTTATCAGCCGGCAGGTTCAGGGCCAGCTTATCCAGCACCTTGGCGAGACCGACCAGGAAGGCGTCTACCTTCCCGATAATCTCATCATCCCGGGTGGACGGGGTGACGGCCGCAATCTTGGCCAGCCCCTGCACCACGAGGGACGCGCCCCCTACCACGGCCATCAGGATGACAAGCCAGTTGATGACCACCTCAACGATGTGCTCCATATCTACCTCACAGGTTACAAACCCGGCTCAGCCAGCCGTAGGCATTGGCCTCCTGCGACTCCTGACGCTCAGCCAGGGTGATGCAGTGGGCAATTCGAAGGGAGTTCACAGCCTCGGCCAGCAGGCGCTTGCCACCGGTACCGCGCGCCGTGATGTAACTCTCCAGCGCAGAAAGAGAGCGAGGCCCTATGGTCCCGTCTGCTTTCACGTCCGGATAGAGCCTTTGCCTGTCGTTCAACACATTCAGCAGGCGCTGAAGGTCTTTTGCTGCCCGACCTGGACCGGAGTTGACCCCATAGTCAAACAGGTAGGTGGCCAGATCGGCATCAATCACCTCAATGGATGAGAGGCTCATCTGGTTCCAATAAGAGGTGTAGACCTTTACCGCCTCAGCCTTTGGATAGTCGCGCATATGGCCGGTGTAGCCGAACTGGCGAGCGGTGGCTTGAGTCACCCCCCAGCGAGTCGGGCCGCCGCGGTCCTCTGCGCGATCAGTGAACTTGTCACCCCCCTCACGCTGGATCACCTCATCAATAACCTGCAGGCGAATACTCATTACCCCTTCCCCCCAGTCATCCAGCCGGATGCCCGGCGTTCGTACAGCTCCAGTGCTTTCGACCCCATCAAGCCAGCCAGGCCAGCCAGGAAGCCGCACAACGGGAGCGGGGCTGCGATGTACCAGCTCAGCAGCATGGTCAACATCCCGGCGAACCCTGACACCACCACCTGCAGCAGCGCCTCGACCCATCGGAACTGCCTTCCCTCGCGTTTCACCGTCTGTATGTAGGTCACAAGCCCTCCCCATACGCTCAGCCCGCCGAATGCCAGATAGGCGAGCACGCTGTAGTTCTGTGGATCCTTGTCAGGCGTCATCGCCCCTCCAGAAACGACAAAGCCCGCACGAGGCGGGCCAGAAATGAAAAAGGCCAGGGTCACGGGGACTCTGGCCATCTTTGAGCAATACTAACGCCGGGGAGGGGTAGATTCAATCCATGATTTTTTCCTCTTACTCTTCCGGTTCATCAATGACAAGGTGGCCCTCCTTGACCTCACCGTCAGAATCCGACAGCCTCAATCGTCGCCAAACGCTGGGCGTAAGTCGCCGCAGAAACCTTCTCAAGCAGAGTGCGGGCGGCGGCCACGCCCTCGATATAGTCGTCACTGTCGCGCACCTCCAGCTCCAATCCGGTCAGGAAGTTGACATCTACCAGCGAGCCAG
Organism: Aeromonas sp. LsrichE-8G; assembly: GCF_022869435.1. Lineage (NCBI taxonomy): Bacteria > Pseudomonadati > Pseudomonadota > Gammaproteobacteria > Aeromonadales > Aeromonadaceae > Aeromonas > Aeromonas sp. LsrichE-8G. Next base: position 94,885 of record NZ_JALIHH010000019.1, on the reverse strand, counting down.
AAAGTACGTTCAGCAGCACTTGGCGCTCGGCATCGTCGAGGCGCAGCGCTTCTGCGCGGACAAGATGGCTATAGCGATCCCAGATCTGGTTAAGGCGGCCAGTAGTGCCCAATGCCCTGTGGTGTTGCTCCAGCTCGCGGCGCAGGGACGGTGACGGGGTGAAGGATGGATTACGGGCGAGGGGTTTATCTTGCTGCATAGTGAAGCTCCACAATAAGGCCCAGCACTGCTGGGCCTAGCGATACTTATCAGAAGTTCATCAGTTGTTCGCGGCGCTGGTGAGCACGATACCAGCGGCGGCATACCTTCTCGAAGGTGGCAGGTGTTGCACTGAGGGTATTACCCATTGAACGGCCACCATCACAGATTTGGTCGCCAAGAGTGCCAGGCTTGCCTGGATAGGTGCGGAAGATGTAGCCGCCAGAAGCAGGCATCCAGAAGGTGAAGGTTTCGCCGGTTTTGCGAGAGGTGATAGTCAGTTCGTTCATGATGTTCTCCTTTGCCTCACCCGCCTGTTGGCGCTTCGGCTCACTGAGTTGATGGTGGTGTGGCGGGTTATCCCTGACCACGGGTTAAATGTATGACAACTGTACGACACTTGCAAGTGGGTAGATGAAAAAAAGCAGCCGAATTCGACTGCTTGGATGTTCAAGGAAACTTGCTGCCACCCCTAAGCCGCCCGCATCTCCCTCACCTGCCGATCCATGAGCTTTGACAGGTCTGACGCCTGGTGGATCACCTCATCAACAGCACGCTCTACGGCCTGCCTCATCTCCTGCCCGAACCGGCGCGACACCAACTCTACGTGTGGCACGACCCGGCCGGTGCCGTGGCACTTCGGGCAGCCGTCACCCTTGCGCGGGCGGATCCCGGTGCCATTGCAGTGCGGGCAGCGCCCTGACTGCATCATCTCGGCGACACAGTGGTCATTGGCCAGGGACAGGATCTCGTTCCGCTCAGCCAGAAGGCGCTGGTACTCGTGATCATTGCCGGACCGGTGGGCGCGCTTGGCCTTCTCCATCACCACGGCGGCCCGGCGGCGCTCCTTGTCATAGTGAGGGTGGCAAAGTACCAGGTGATCCAGCTGCTCAGGCAGGGGGCGGCGTAGCAGGATAGCCATGGCCATACCACCGGCCTCGTCGCTGTCCAGCGTGGCGCTGAAGTGCGTCAGCAGCGACGCAAGGGCTTGTTCATCCCCCAGGTGGTCTGCCATCAGGAACTGGAGCCCCTGGGGGTTGTTCTTTGCAGCAACCTGCAGGGCTCCCAGAAACTCCTCCCTCCCCAGGGCGCTGGAGCGACCAGACGAGGGCTCATGCAGTGCGCCTTTCGGCGAGAAAAGGCGCAGAGCCATTTCGATAGCGTGGGTCATGGTTTGGTCCTCTGGTCTGGATCCTGATTGAAGGCGGCGAGCAGCCAGGCGCGCAGCTGGCCTCCCTTGATGTGCTCGGGGGTGGCTTCAATGACAGTCCACCCGAGCAGGGCAGCCTCGTTCATCTTGGCCCGGTCCTCTACGAACCCCCTCCCCCTGGTGTGCCGACCGCCGGAGTGGATCCCGCCGTGGACCTCAAGGGCGAGCTTCTGCTCCTCCCAGGCGTAGTCGAAGCGCCATTTGCGCTTGGGGTGAAACAACAGCTCGGTGGCTGGGTCAGGGAAGCCGACCAGCTGGGCCAGCACCTTGCTGTGCAGGGTGTCCACCTGCTGCGCCTTCTTGACCTTGTTCACCACGGCCTTGGCTTTCGGATTGTTGCCGAGCAGGCGGCTGGCATCGATAGCAGAGAGGTGGATCATGCCGCCCCCTTCACACTGACAAGCCCCCGCACCACCCAGCTGTGCAGCTGACGGGTCAGGGCGCTATAGGTAACCTCTTCACGCTCCCCGGGCTGCCAGTCGTAGGCAATACGGCCATCAATGGCGTCATGGCAAGCGCAGCACGCCTCAACCGCCACCAAATCATCCCCTTTGAGGGCCATCCCATGCGGGGCGCTTGGCAGGTGAGCCAGCACGGTGGTTTCGGTACCACCGATGCAGACCCCGGCAAGCTGGATCTTGCAGAGCTGGCCGCGAGCGCCATCGCGCAGGTCGCCGGATCGGATTGGGCTGGTCTCGAATCTCATCCGGCAAACCCCATCAGCTGGGCGCAGGCGTTCTCAGCCTCCTCCTCGGTGGCAAACTGCTTGCTCAGCACATAGCGCCAGCAGACCTCGAACACAGCCCGGTACAGGTCGGAGAACTCAGTCTGATCCATCTTGGCAAAGCTGACGCTCTTGGCCTCCTTGCGCATGCCGCCATCCGGCAGCATCACCACGGTGTAATAACCGGCCTCGACAGTGAGCCACTTGCGCATCACCTCAAACGACTTCTCAGCCTGGGGGCCGTGGCGCTCGATACGGCTGCTGGCCAACTGGTCGATAAACTCATCCTTGGCCTTGTCCAACACGCTGCCGGCGCCGAACTGGGCGAGGTAGCGAACAAACCGGGACAGGATCCCCTGCTCTGCTGGCGAGACCATGCCGCCAGTTGGCTCCCAGTAATCGAAAGTCAGGTTTAGCAGGGCGAAGAAGCGACGGTGGAACGCCAAGTTGCGGCGCCCTTTGCCCTTGGCCAGAATGGTGGTACCGATCGGCATCAGCTTGATGGCCTCAGCATCGGCCGGAGTTGACGGGGCGAGCACCCCGCCGGACATTTTCAGAAGGGTAAGTTCCATGGTTATGCCGCCTCCCCATCAATCTTGCTCTGGCGGCGGTCATTTCCAAGCTCATAGCGGCGGTCAATTTCGTCGCAGTCGTCATCCCCGTCATCGTCGCCATCAACCGATTTGGCCATGGCTACGCAGCACTCTTGGCAGAAGTAAAACGAACCTATCTCGCCTTCAAAAATCTCAACAAGGTTGCGACCAGTTTCACCGACCTTCGTTTCTGCATCGCAGATGTGGCAAATATGAGGCTTTCTGAACTTGACGATCTTGTTTTTCAGGGTCCTGTCGCCACAGCTTCCGAAATCCCCTTCGAATGGGTTGAAGTGCAGGGCGGACTCAAGCGGTTGTTTGTTCATCCTCACCCCCGCTTGGCTTTGTTGCGGCGCTTGGCGGCGGCACGCTGACGCTGTGCGGCCCGGTCATTGCGCGGATTGGGGATGCAGAAGCCATGGCCAGGCTTGAAATCAAGCGGGTTGAACCAGGGCGATTGGGCAGCAGTGGCGGCCAGAACGGCTGCGATAGCGTGGGTCAGTCTCATGCTGCCACCGCCTTAGCCGCAACGGCCTCGGTGGTGGGGAACGGGGTCAGGTGGTAATGCCACACCTGCTTACCGTCGATATTCTGGTTGCTGGAGTGCTTCTCCCAGCCGTGGCAGCAGACTTCGCGCAGGCGGGCGCTGATGGCGGCCTGGGTGTCGGCGTGGCCGTAGCGGCTCCAGCACTCGCGCTCGATGTCGCGCAGGGTGCGGGGCTTGCCGTCGCTCATGATGGATATCACGCGCCCCAACTGGGTCGCGATGGATAGATCTCGGGTATGTGGCTTGGTCATAGTCTAGGTCCTTTGGTTAAACAGCCGGGTGGTCTAGGTCCGGCACTGGCAATGGTACGGGGCGCTACCCCCTGTGTCACTGGTTGGCAAGGCCCTCCCCTTCGAAGTTATCCACAGCTCCAAACGAAGCATCACACCGCAACACCAGCACTGGCGCGGCTCTCAGCCGTGCGGCTTCCTCCGCCACTCGCTCCGGCGTCGTGCTCTGCACCAACCAATGCCCTGCGCCACGCTGCTGGTCGGTGTGCCCCAGCGCATCGATCTCGTCGGCCACCTCGAGCTGCATCCGTTCCCCACACCAGCCCCGCACAGCGGAGTAGATCACCACCCGGCAGAACTTCGCAGCCACGACCGCGGCACTCACGTCAGGATTGAAAAAATCAGCCATCCCACCCCCCTTTCGCTGGCTTGGATTTGCTGCGTTCCACTTCTGCAGCATGTGCCATGCGCGCAACCTCTTGCTGGTCGATATTTGAGATCACCCCATCATGGAACTGGCAGTAAGCGGTTCCCGTCTTACCGCCTCGGTTGAGCCTGACCAGCAACTCCATGACTCCTGCCATCGGGGAAGCCTCGTTATAGACCTCATCGCGATAACAGCCGATCCACACATCGCAATCCTGCTCGATCTGGCCGGTGTCACGGCTGTCGCTGGGAACCGGGCGTTTGTCTGCACGCTGCTCCAGCCCTCGATTGAGCTGAGTCAGCAGGATCACCGGGCAACCCATCTCCTTGGCTAGCATCTTGAGCGCCTTGGTTATCGCGCCGTAAGCCAGATCGTTACGCTCAGCCTTGTCGGCAGTCATCAGCGTCAGGTAGTCAACAGCGATCAGCCCGAGCTGACCGAACTGTCGCTTCAGCCGGCGACTCTCACGCACCACCTGGTGCACAGTCAGCCCAGGCAGATCTGCGATATGGAGTTTGGAGTTACCAAGCTCTGCGGCAACAGCGTAGGCCTTGTCCATCTTGCACTGGTCAGACATTGATTTCAGATGCTTGCCGGAGACACCGGACGCTTGCGATACCATGACCTCGAACAGCTCACCCCGTGTCATCTCCAGCGAAAAACCAACCACAGGGAGCTTCTTGACCAGCGACGTGTGGTTACACAGACTCGCCATCAGCGTGGTCTTGCCCATCTTCGGTCGAGCGCCGATACACACCAGCGCCGTAGGGCTGATCCCACCTGGGTAGAGCAACTCATCCAAGGACGCGATCCCCGTGGCATAACCGGTCATCTCCCCTGGGCGGCGGCTTGCCCGGCGATCCAGCTCATCACACCAGTCCCGCACGATTTCGCTGGCGTGCACCGCAATCCCGGTCACACCCCCAGAGCGCTTGGCATCGACCTCAGACAACAGCAACCCCATCGCAGCGAACCGCTCATCGGTGTTGCTGAATCCAGGCTCCATCATCGCCGCGATACAGTCATGCAGCTTGGCAACAGCGAAGCGCCGCTCTGCAGCGCTACGCACCATCCCCCCATAGGTCACGATGTTCGCCGCGCTTGGGGTGTTCTTGGCGATCTCGACTAGGTAGGCAAACCCGCCGGCAACATCGAGCTCGCCGTCCTGCTCGATACGGTGCTGCACTGTCATGATGTCAACCGGCTGCTTGGCGGCGATCAGTTGGGAGATCGCCCCGAAAATGATCTGGTGCGGGCGACTGTAAAAATCGCGTTCAGACAGGCCCAAGTCGTGGAACGAGTCAGCCCGCAGCATCAGCCCGCCCAGCACAGACTGCTCTGCCTCGAAGTTGTGAGGGGGCACAAACCCCATGGCATCACTCGTCATTGAACCGCCCCTCCCGCACGCCCAGATAACACCGCTCGGTCACCAAAAAATCCAAGTTCTTCGGCTTCCAGGCCGACTCGCCATCGCGGCGCGGGCGGCTCTCGCACATCCAGCGGCAGTTCTTGGCGATGAAATCCAAGTAGGCGCGCCAGCGGGTCTCGTCGAACTTGAACTTGGTCCAGAAGTTCCTGATTTTGGTTTTGCGAGAATCGGTCAGCTCACGGATGGCTGGCATCTCCGGCAGGATGTCGTGATAGGCATCCAGGATCGCCTGGTATGGTGTATTTTTCACTGGTCGCTTTTCGGGGGTTGCTGCTGGGGGTTCAGCGCAAGCTGATGCCCCATCAGTAGTTGTCTTTACTGTCTTTTGAATAGTGTCTTTTGTGTGTCCCTGTTTCGGGGAAATTCGATTCCCTGTTTCGGGGAAATTTTTATACCCTGTTTCGGGTAGCTTTTCCCTGTTTCGGGGAGCGTCAAAGTCCCACTCAGAAAGTACCTTGTTGGGTCCTATTTTTCGCCCTTTGTTGACCAGTATTCCCATCTCCAATAATTGGTTTTTGGCGGTGCAAACTCGGGTCTCCGGCAAACCGGTCATCTCGGCTATCTGCCCATTGGTGATGCGATCATGGGTCTGGTTAAAGCCATAGGTCTTGCGGATCACCGCCAGTACGACCTTGAACTGGTGCTTGGTCAAATCAGCGCCAATCAGCGCCTCGTAGAGCTCATTGGCAATGCGGGTATAGCCATCATCAAGGTCTGCCACACGAACCTCCTGTGGGGCACTCTGTGGGCGTCTATCTGGAAACTTCAAAAGCGCCGCCATCTCACACCTCCAATTCATCAGCCAATCGGCGCACAGCCAATTCGTATTCGCGCTGGGTAAGCCCCTGGAGCTGTAATTCGCGCTTCCTGAGCTCATAGAGCTCCCAGGTGGCAACAGATGACGGATTAGCCATTGGTCACCTCCTGCTCGGTGTACTCGCAAGCGGGGCACTCAAAGGCGCGGTCATTGGTGCCGGACTGCAGCTCACTGCCGCACAGCGGGCAATGGTCGAGATCATGCGGCAAGGAATGGCCCCCATGGGCCATGGTCGGATTGGTCATTGGTCAGGTCCTGATTCAGTAAGCCTGGTGGTGAGGCAGGCGAATGGTGGTTATGCGCTGGGCTGGTTCTCGGCGCGTTCAAGGGTGCGGGCTTCGAGCTCGCGAGCCAGGCGCACGGCCTGGCGGTCGGTGCCAGCGGCGTGGGCAGTCGAAATCAGCGGCTCATCGAGATAGAGTGCCAGCTCGTGCATGACTGCCTTCAAAACGATGTTGTCGCGATCGCTGACGTGCTGGGATGCCGGGCGCGGCGGACGGAGTTGCATGGTCATGGGGTTACCTCCCGAGAACGAAGTTGATGAGTTTTTGCAGGGGGCGCAGCGGGCGCTCCTCGTTGTAGACAGCCTCGTCTTCCTGGGTGAACTGCAGCAGGCCGCGCTCGGGCAGGCCGGAGCCATCCAGGATCTCCTCGACGGTGACGGGCGGAAATCCCTGGTCGAGCAGGCTCCGATTGGCCCGTTTTACGGCCCTCGCCAAGATGCCGGGCTCATGCTGAGATATGGCCTGGAGCAGGATCAGCAGCGAGGTGCGGGCAAATGCGGTTTCGGTCATGCCACACTCGGCGCCGACTTCCTGCCATACCTGGCGCTGAGCTGGGGTGCCGCGCACCCGCAGCGGGGAGCGGGTGCTCATATTTTCATGATCGGGGAGCGATACTCTTCCCATGGGGTTGGTCCTCTATGTTGGGTGGAAAAGCTGGCCGGTGGTCAGGCGGCCTGCTGGGTTTCATGCTGTTCAGGTCGATAGTCTTCCAGGCAGAAGTCCAGTTTCTCGCCGGATACGAAGTGAATGCGAGCAGCAAACTTCTCAGGGATAACCTCTGGCCACTCGGATACCGTGCTCTTCGCTGCGCCGAGAGCGCGAGCAAGGGCGTTACTGCCGCCAAAGAATTGAATGGCGTCGTTTTTCTTCATTGGTCTGGTCCTCTCATCGTTGTCTGGTGTTTCCTGCTCATTTTGGTTCGGTTACACGAACATGTCAATGATCGACATTAAGGACACGCAATAGGTGAAAATACATTTTGGGTTTTATTACGCGAACGAGAGAGAGATATGACCTCTTTTAGAGATCGACTGGAATACATGATGAAGGAGCGGGGCTACAAGCAGGCAGACCTGGTTCGCAAGTCCGGGATCAGCAAGGCTGTAATCTCCGTCCTATTGTCAGACCCGCTAAAAGACCTGCGGGTTAGTAGCCTACTCTCAATCGCCAAAGCTCTTGGCTGTGATCCACTCTGGCTCTACAGCGGCAAGGAAAGTGGTACCTATGTGACAGATACCAACCTCGGCAAAGTACCAGTATGGGAAATGTCTGAACTTGGTAACCACCCGTCGGATGCGCTTTCCTCTCTGGATAGCGGGCGACATATTTTCAGTGAACTGGACGGGCAACTTATTGGCGTGGTTGCCAACGATGACAATCTTGCCGAATCCGGCATCAAGACTGGTGATATCTGTGTGATCGACTTGGCCGACAGAGAGCCCCGGCATGAAGATATACTACTGGTCCGCCTGGGTGAGAGTAAGCAGCGGAGGCTTCTCAAAGCCCTTGATGGATTATCTGGCATCAGTCTCGTCACCGATGATCAGCGTCTTGGTGCTGTGCCAATCAAAGAGGCGCTGGTTTACGGCCGAATGGTTGAACTCCGTCGTGATGTGAAGGAATAACCGTCCCAACTCTTGCCTAGCCCGCCTTGTGCGGGCTTTTTCATGCCCGCAGCTTTGGGGTAACCGTACCCACATCAAAAAAGTTCGTCATACCGAACATTTCTCATTGACGAAAGTGTTCGCGAATATTAACCTTCACCTTGTTCGGTAAAGCAATCGAATTACCGGCAACCTCGGAGATTCGGCAAGCGGTATGCCACCTCATTTGGGATGAGGGCGTCACAGGTTCGATCCCTGTATCTCCGACCAAATTTAGACAACCAGCAACAGGACCCAGCCCCAACCAGGGCAGCAGTGAAGCGCCTGACCAGCGCGTAACAACGACAAAGCCCGCACAAGGCGGGCTTCGAAGGACCGGGTACCACCCGGTCAGTGAAAGCCGAGGGACCAACCCCAGCAATCAGGACCCAGCATGACGAATCAACTGGGAATTAGCGAGGACCAACTCGCCAACAGACGCAAGGATAACATGATGAAAGTCACTATTTCCAGAGCCGCAAAACGCGCCGACCAGATCGTTGCCGCCATCGCCGACCGCCTGAACGGCAACGTCACCCGCCGCCGAACCATCAAGCAACGCTTGACGGTTGCCATGATGGCCACCGAGCGGCACCAGCTCGTCGCCGCCCGTGCAGCCCAGTCTGCCAAGGTGCGCACCCTGACCGCCATGAAATGCCGCGCCCTCCTCCACTGGCGCACCGAGTTCCACCGCAACGCCATCTGACCCGGGTCTGGCGCTTCCCTCATAGCGCCGTAGCCAAAGCCTCTTTCTCAAGCACCGCAAGGATGCTTTGGCTTCGCTCACGCCAAATTCGGCTGGGCCTGCTCTTTAACAACCTGGAACCGGCTCACAACCACAAATCCCGATGCCGGAAGGGATGCGCCGATACCCCGTTCAATCCGGAAGGCGGTGCGTGAACGTGAATGGTGGCCACTGGCAACAGTGGCCAGCCTGGAGCCCCTTGCATCAGGGGGTTGCAGGCTGACAGCCGCCCCAAACAGATCCATAATACCCCCTTCGAAATAAGGAGGGGTTATGAATCGAGTGGGGGGTTGGTGGCATGCAATGCTGCTCAGTGGATCGTTGATGGCATTTGGTATATCCGCGAAGACTGATGAAGATAACTGGTTCGTTGTAGATACCTGCGATTGGGCTCATGGGTTCAATCTTGACCGAGATGGTGGCACCGATAGCCAGATAAGTTTGGTTCTATCAGATCAAGGGGTGTTGGCTTTGTCATTGCCGAGCCGGTTTGCCGCTGGTTTCAGAGGTACGGATGGGGCTGTAGATGACATGGTGATTACCATCAACGGTGTGAAGCTCAGGTCTGTAGCTGCTTATGTTAGCGGCAAGAATGAGGGCGTGTTGGTAAAGCCAGTATCAGATGATGGCCAGAACTTTTTATTGAATGCAGTGCATGCCTCAAAGAAAACCGACATTATTTTCCAAGGAAGAACGGCAAGCGCAAAGTTCCCAGAGCTTCAGATCGGCATCGATGCGCTTCGTAAGTGTAAAAAACCTATTTAGCGTATTCACGCAATAACGCTAACAGAGCCCAGCAACTGCTGGGCTTTTTCGTTTTTACAACCACAGGGCCCAGACCATGAAGAATCTGACCGAAGCCCAGCTGATGGGCTTTCGCGGCGCGATGGTGCCACCCACCCGCCGCAAGTACCACGTAGACGCCGCCCCATCCGCCGAACAGGCGCGAATGGCCCGCAACAAAGCCACTACCCGCCGCGCCATCGAGGAGTATCACGAAGCGCGAGCCCTGCAACTGGAAATGGAGATGTAGCCATGACCAACGAAACCACCCTGCTCGCCCTACTGGAGAGCCGCGAGGCCGAGGCCAACGCCAAGGCCGAGTGGATCGCCGAGTGGTGTGAACACCATGCCGCCACCCTGCTGGCTGCCCAACTGGAAGGCGCTGAGCCTGCCACTTTGCTGGCCGAGGTGACCGCCGACCAATGGGATGATCTCAACCAGGCCGCTTACCTGCTGATGGTGTGCGGGGACAAACAACCGATCATGGCGCTGCTGCAACAGCTGATGGATAGCAGGCTGGCTAGACTGGCCCGCGACGCATGGCACGAACATGTGGCCCAGTTGCACGACGCCATGAGCGAGGAGCAATGGGAGCAGTACCAACACAGGAGCGCAGCATGAGCACACTAAAAAACGCATGGTCAAAGGAAGAATTCGAGGACACCGTTGCGGCGGCACTCATCACTTGCTTTGAATATGGGATAAGGAAGAACCGTGGCGCTGGCCCAAACTCGCTGAACGAAGAGCGTGCTGAACTGATTCGTAACGCAGGGCCTTATGTTCCAGGCAGCGATCGCGAGGTCCTGTTCAGCGACAATGGCCCGCAGTTTTTTGACATGGATAACGACCGACTACCGATTTCAGGCTGCTTTGCTCAATGCGTACCTACCGCCCAGCATATCCAAGGGCAGTATAACGGATGGTTTAGGAGCATCTACATCAGACAGAGCGACAAACTTAACCATGGGTGGCGCCGTAGAGATGGCGGAAAGCTATACGAGCTCGTCTACATGGCGACAGGGAATGAATTCGCAGAGGGGGAGCGCAGCTATTTTAGTGTGACCAAGGATGGGAGGATAGTGGCCTGCGAAGCTTTTGTGAGGGGTAGCATTGGGTGGCGCAGTGGCCGACATGAAGAGGTGTGCACTGAACCACATCAATTGCAGGAGGTTGAGGTCTGTGCAGCCATGGCTCTTCAGTACCTGGCTGATCAGCGATTCTGTTGGACCATCGAGGCTAAAGAGCAGCGTGCTTTCGTGAAGCTGGGCTGCCAAGAGGAAGAAATCAAGTCGCTGCTATACGCCCGCACGCTACCACTGAGTGAGACTGGACGCAGACGACCAATTCTACACCTGGTTGAGGCCCACAAGCGCCGTATGCGTAATGGCACGGAGGTCAATGTTCAGTCCAGCCTGCGCGGAATTCAAACGGTGGAGATAGGTGGCACGTTATTTACGGTAAGGCCGCCGTCTGTAGTGCTCCCCTTGCTGTCAAAACCGAGCAGAGACAGGGTGAACGAACACACGCAAGGCGGTGCCGCATGAATGCCTTCGCCGACACCTCCACCGCGCACCCGCTTGGCCGGGTGTTCGGCCTCTCCAACGAGGAGTACCACGCTGGCCCCGGGGTCAGCAAAAGCCAGCTCGACCAGATAGCCGAAAGCCCAGCCACCTACATCTGGGCCAAAAACGCCCCGGTAGATGAGGAGAAGCTCAAGGCCTTCGACATGGGCAGCGCCATCCACTGCCTGCTGCTGGAGCCCGACGAGTTCAAAGACCGCTTCATCATCGCCCCACCGTTCAACCGCCGCACCAATGCCGGCAAGGCAGAAGAGGCCGAGTTCCTGGCCAGCTGCGCAGAGCTGGGCAAGACGGTGATGGATGCCGAGGAGGGACGCAAGCTCTACCTAATGCGCGACAGCGTGATGGCCCACCCGGACGCCCGCTGGCTGCTGGAACAAGAGGGGCACAGCGAGGCCTCCTTCTACTGGATTGACCCCCAGACCCAGGAGCTGTGCCGGATCCGCCCCGACCGCCACCTGAGCAATCACCCCATCATGATCGACGTGAAGTCGGTGGACGATATGGGGCGCTTCGAGCGCCATGTCGAGGACTTCCGCTACCACGTGCAGGATGCCATGTACTCCGAAGGCTTCCACCGGGTGATGGGCGAGGAGCCGGAATTCGTCTTTCTGGCTGTCAGCACCAGCGTGAACTGTGGCCGCTACCCGGTGCGGGTGCGCCCCCTGACGGATGACTGGAAGGATGCGGGCAAGGACCTGTTCCGCCGCGACCTCCATCGCTTCCACGACTGCCGGGTCAACAACGACTGGCACGACTTCAAACCCCTCCAGCGCCCAGCCTGGGCGACAAGGAAAGCAGCATGAGCAACATCACCAGTATCAAGCAGCAGGCGGCCGATAACTTCGCCGCCCAGTTCCCCATTCTCGTCCAGCGAGGCATCGACGAGCCGACCTGGAACGCCCTGTGCAACACCATTTACCCGGGAGCCAACCCCGATTCGGTGGTCATGGCTATCGACTACTGCAAGGCTCGCGGCCTGGACATTCTGCTCAAGCCGGTCCACCTCGTCCCCATGCAGGTGACTGATGCCCGCTCCAAGGAGAAAGTCTGGCGGGATGTACCTATGCCCGGGATCGGCATGTACCGGATCCAGGCCGATCGCTCCGGCAACTACGCGGGGGCCGATGAACCCGTGTTCGGGCCGGATGTGACCGAGGAATTCCAAGACCCCTACAACCAAAGCGCCAAGATCAAGGTCACCTACCCGCAGTGGTGCAAGTACACCGTCTATAAGATGGTCAACGGCCAGCGGGTTGCCTTCCACGCCCTGGAGCGCTGGAAGGAGAACTACGCCACCCAGAGCGGCAAGACCGAGTGCCCCAACGCCATGTGGCGCAAGCGGCCCTATGCCCAGCTCGCCAAGTGCACCGAGGCGCAGGCGCTACGCAAGGCCTGGCCGGAGATCGGTAGCGAGCCCACCGCCGAGGAGATGGAGGGCAAGGAGATCATCATCAACGAGATCCCAGGTAGCCAACCGCAGCATGGCGCACCGGCAAAGAGCCGCACCCTGGATGCCATCCGCGGCCAGAGCACCGAATCGGTCACCCTGGAGCATGAGCAGATGGCCGAACCCGCCCAGGCGGACCACGCCAACGCCTACGCCGACCACTGCGCCGCCATCGAGGGGGCATGTGATACCACCGAATGGCAGCAGGCCTACACCACCGCCTGGACCTGGGCCAACGAAACCGGCGACCAGAACATCATCGCAGGTATCAAGCAGATCGCCGGCGAGCGCAAGAAACAGCTCAGCGCCCAGCAATAACCCACAAGGCCCGCACACTGCGGGCCTTTTCAATCCCAAGGACCCACCATGACCGAACAAGCCAAGACCGACAATACCCAAGCCCAGCTGGTTGTCATCGAACCCACTACCGCCGTCGCCCTGTTCACCGAGGGCCAGGGCGTGGCTGAACTGCTGGCCGACATTCGCCAGAAGGCAACCAGCCTGGTACCCGACATCACCACCGCCAAGGGCCGCAAGGAGATCGCCAGCGTCGCCCATGCTGTCGCCCGCACCAAGACCTACCTGGACGGGCTCGGCAAAGAGCTGACCGACCAGTACAAGGAGATCCCCAAGCGCATCGACGCCAACCGCAAAACCCTGCGCGACACCCTGGACACCTTGAAAGACGAGGTGCGCGCCCCGCTCACCCAGTACGAAGCGGCAGAGGAAGCCCGAGTGGCAGCACTGCAATCCCGACTGGCCCGCCTCAATGAACTGGGATCCTCTGCCAGTATCGAGATCGCCGCCGCCGACCTGCAGGTCATGCTGCAGGAGGTCGAGCAGAACGCCCTGGACGACTCCTGGCAAGAGCTGCTGCCCCAGGCGACCGTCGCCAAGGAGCTCGCAACCAAGCGCCTCGGCGAGGCCCTGGCAGCCCGCCAGAAGTACGAAGCCGAACAGGCAGAGCTGGAACAGCTGCGCCAGAAGCAGGCCGAACAGGATCGCATCGACCGCGAGCGCCTGATAGCCGAGCAGGCGGCGGAGCAAGCCCGCCTTCAGGAAGAGAATCGCCAGCGCCTGGAGCGTGAAGCCGCCCAGCACCGCGAGCAGGAGGCCCAACGCCAAGCCCAGGTCGCCCGTGAACGTGAAGAACAAGCCCGGCGCGATGCCGAAGCCGCCGAGCTGGCCCGCCAGCAGGCCGAAGCCAACGCCGCACGCATGGCAGAGGAGGCTGCCGCCCGCGCCGCAGAACAAGAGCGTCAGCGCATCGAGCAGGAGCAGGCTCGCAAGCAGCAGGAAGACGACCGTCGCGCCGCCGACATGGAGCACCGCCGCACCGTCAACAACGCCATCCTGATGGACCTGATGGGCTTGGGGATCGATGAGGGGAAAGCCATCAACCTCATCAAGCACATCGCCAGCAACAAGATCGACCATCTGACCATCAACTACTGATCACCCGCCCCGCCGCCAACGGGGCCCTTGCACTCCCAGAGGACCAACCATGACCACGCTGAACCCCAGCGAGGCGACCAGTCTCGCCCTGCACACCCTCACCAGCCAGATCCGCAACATCCTGCTGATGCCTGACGGCCCGGCAAAGGCCGCCATCGGCAGCTTTGAAACCCTGCTCACTGCCAACCTGACCATGATCAGCGAGTCCGCCAACGCCCATATCGACGAGTTCAACGGGCTAATCGACCAACTGGAAGGCCGGGATGGCGAACTGCTCGCCCAGGCGGCCCTGGTCAGCCAGCTGCGCCAGCAGGTAGCAGAAGCCGAGCAGCGCATCGCAGCAGCGCGGCAAGAAGGCGCCGCCGAGCTGGAAGCCAAGGCAGGCGAGCTCTACAAGGCGCAGCGCGCCCTGAACGAGATTGAGGCCAAATTCAGCGCCCTGCAATTCACCTCCCGCCAGACCGATCGCCAGCTGGCTGACCTCAAGACCATGGACCCGGCAGGAATGAAGCGCCGCATCAAGGAGAAAAACGACCAGCTGGAGCTGCAGCGCACCGCGATCGCCAAGCACAAGAGCAATGAGGCCGCCTACCGCGCCGAGGTGCTGAAACTCGAGCGCCGCATCAAAGACCTGCTGGATGCCATCAACGAGCAGGATCGTGAGCTGGAAAGCCGCCACGGCGTCATCATGGAGCTCGAGAGCTGCCGTGATGCCAAGCTGGTCTGGTTCAAGCACCTTGCCAAGACCTACAAGGGCGAGGACGGCACGCTCTGGAATGTTTACCTGGTGGATCACGGCCTGCAGTCAAACCTCCCCTACCTCATCAATGACCTCAACTGGAAGCTGCACGCCATGAAATCCGATGGCTCCGGCTGCTCGGTCATGCTGAGCCAGTGGATGAACCCCATCTACCCGGCGCCATATGGTGCCGGGGCCCCTGATGCCATGACGCAGGACATCTTCGCCTTCATGCAGGAGGCACTGGAGCAGAGTCACCCCCACCTGCAACCCCGCACCGAATGGGCCAAGGCAGTCAGCATCCATGAATGTGGCTTGCCGCCGCGCACCATCAAGCCGCTGGAGGATGCCGGGATCGACACCCTCTACAAGGTGATGAGCCATCAGGGGAACAAGCTGGACAAGGTGAAGGGGATCGGCCAGAAGCTGGTCGGCCAGGTCGTCTACGCCTGCGAGCTCAAGGTGAAGCTGTGGGAGGAACAGTTCTCCGCCAGCCGGCAGTCTGAACAGCACCAGGAGGCAGCATGAAACCGAAGATCGAGAACCGAGCCATGCAGGCAATCCTCCGGTATGGCGAGACGCGACAGGAAGTCGAAAGGCTCACCGACGAGATCGCTTTTGAGCTGGGACAGTGCCCGCAGGAGGCCGACTACCCGAAACGCCCGCATCTGATCGAAGCCTACACGGCGACCACCACCGAGGATCACTATGGCGGCCACCAGTCAGAGCGCCGGCTAACCATCGAGGAGGCTGCCGAATACCTAGACGAGATCGCGAGCAGCGGGATTTGTGGGCACTGCCGAAAGGCCCACACCCTGATCCAACAGCGCAAGAAGGCTCGGATCCGGCACGGTCGCGCCAAGGCGACCATCACCAAACTTGGCCGAGAGATCCTTGAGGTAAATGCAGCAGGAGGGGAGGTAGCATGAGCGACTACCGCGGCTCTACCACTCCAGAAGCCACCCGCGACATGACCCAGACCCCGCTCTGGCTGTTCCGGGCGCTGGATCGGGATTTCAACTTCGCCCTCGATGCCGCCGCCCTGCCGGAAACGGCGCTCTGCGAGAAGTACCTGACACCGGATATCGACGCCCTGAGCGTGGACTGGGGCGACTTTATCAGCCCGTCAGTGCGCTCGCCGTGGGCATGGCTCAACCCACCCTACTCCGATATAGGGCCGTGGGTAGAAAAGGCCATCGAGCAGCAGGGGCGCGGCATCGGCACCGTCATGCTGGTCCCCCAGGACACCAGCACCGAATGGTATCCCGGTATGCGTGCCAGCGAGGTGCGGCACATCACCGGCTACCACGATGCCAATGGCAAATGGCGTAACGGCCGGGTGAGCTTCATCAACAAGGCCACCGGCGAGGAGATGAAGGGCAACCCCAAGGGCTCCATGCTCCTCATCTTCGCACCCAACTGGCGCGGCGAATGCCGGATCCGCGATGTCAGCAAGCTGACACTGCTGCTGGCAGGAGCAGAGCCCATCAGCGCTGCCGCCTGATACCACCAACCCATCCACCGCCATCCCCACAGAAACGGTGGGCAAGTCGAGGAACCCCATGAAAGCCACGGAAAACCCCTACTGCGGTGCAGTAGTCATCGGGTTGGGCGTCGTCATGCCCCATCCCAAGCAGCCCGGCAAGTTCGTTCTGCCAGGCGGCATCACCTGCGACAGGCAAACCGCCGAGGCCGCAGCCAAGAAGATCCACGACCTGCAGGCCAAGAAAGCCCGCAACTAACCGACCAAAGGACCCAGACCATGTGGTTTAAAAACCTGCAGATTTACCGCTTTACCCGCCCCTTCGACCTGACCGTTGAGCAGCTGGAAACCCAGCTGGAAGCCTGCGCCTTCACCCCCTGCGGCAGCCAGGATGTTTCCCGCTTCGGCTGGACCCGCCCACTCGGCAAGTTCGGCGGCACCCTGACCCATGCCGCCAACGGCCAGATCCTGCTGTGCGCCCGCCGCGAGGACAAGATCCTGCCGACCGCCGTCATCAAGGAAGCGCTGGCAGAGAAGGTGGAGGCCATCGAGTACGAGCAGGGCCTCCCCCTCAAGAAGAAAGAGAAGGAAGCGCTCAAGGAGGAGCTGCTTCACACCCTGCTGCCCCGGGCATTCAGCCGCACCGCCAACACCTTCGCCTGGATCAACCCGGCCGACGGCCTGCTGATGGTCGATGCCTCCTCCGCCAAGAAGGCGGACGATGTGCTGGCTCTGCTTCGCAAGTCCATTGGCAGCCTGCCGGTGGTGCCGGTGGCGCTCAAGAACCCACCCGAGATCACCATGACTGAGTGGCTGCAAGAGGGAAACCTGCCGGCAGCTTTCACCCTGGAGGATGAATCCGAGCTGCGCAGCGCCATGGAGCACGGCGGGATCGCCCGCTTCAAACAGCAAGACCTGATGACCGACGAGGTGAAAAATCACCTCGCCAACGACAAGCTGGTCACCAAGCTGGCCCTGAACTGGGGTGAGCGCCTCAGCTTTGTACTGGGCGACGACCTCTCCATCAAGCGCCTGAAGTTCAGCGAGGAGCTGCGCGAGCAGAACGACGACATCGCCAGCGAAGATCCTGCCGCCCGCCTGGACGCCGACTTCGCCCTGGTGACCGGCGAGCTCTCCCAGTTCATCCCGGCCCTGCTTGCCGCTCTGGGCGGCGAGGAATGAATGGGTGCGCTTCAGAGAACCAATTATCCAAACAGGGTTAACCCTAGAAGAGGCGGTGAACGTGAGGGAGCGATATCTACTCATCAATCCCGGCGCCCGGGTCACCATCGACAGCCAACCCGATAACCCCCAGCTCAAGACCCTGATAGCCCACCTCCCCGTCCTGCCGTTCAGGCAAGTCATGGATCCCGGCTTTATCGGGTACCGGGGCTGGCGAGCATAACCAGATCCCCGGCCTGCCCGGGGCTTCCAATTCAAGGACTCACCATGGCGAAAATCTACATAGCCGGGCCTATCTCAGGCCTGCCGAACTTCAACCGCGACGCCTTCAATGCCGAGGCGCACCGCCTGCTTGGCCTGGGCCATGTGGCCCTAAACCCGGCGATCCTGCCGGATGGGCTGGAGCAACACGAATACATGGCCATCTGCATCGAGATGGTCAAGATGGCAGATCAGCTGGTCATGCTGCCTGGCTGGGAGCGCAGCGCCGGCGCCAGAGCAGAGCACGCCCTGGCCATCAAGCTCGGCAAGGCCATAATCCTCCCCGTGCCGCACTTGGCTGACGAGGTGGCGGCATGACCAGACAGCGGGCCGCCGGGCTCGCCATCCTGGCCATTAACATTCTGGCCGTCATTGTGGCGGCCGCACTGATTGGAAGGTGGTAGGCATGAGCGGAAAAGAATATCCACTCGACGTTTACGACGTCAGTTGTGATAGGCAGCGCATTTTCATGTCTCGCGGCCATCACGACATCCATGAGTTTATGAGGGCTGTGCGGGCTGAGGGATATGACTGCTTCCTCTGCGTTCCAGAGTATCGCTGGGTTAAGGTTGTTCCAGACTCGACAGGTGAGCACAGCCACATCTTCGCCTTCGTCAAAGAAGGCACTCGTGGCGCCTTCCCGGCAACCTACTCATGGGAGGCGCACAAAGACGAAACCTACGAGGCAAAACACCCGGCTACATCATCTGCCGCTGATTAACGGCCCTTCCTTCAATCCAATTGGCGCCCCATCCTCAAGGACAGGAGGGCCACGCCATGCAACAGCTACAGCTCATCGACCAGAGCAGCCAACTGCTGGACGATCTGGTTAATACCGTACTCTCCCCCACCCTTTCCCGTTCGGCCAAGCTCGCCGAGATTGGCCGCATCCTTGCGCACTTCGATCTGCCTATCGAAGCGCCCCGGGTTGATGGCCAGCTCTGGAGCGCCACCGAGCTGGGCAAGGAGCTGGGGGTAAGTGCCCAGGCCATTGGCCGGCTGGCTAACCAGCACCAACTCAAACGCCCGGCGTTCGGGGAGTACCGCCTTGACCAGGCGGTCAGCAGCAGGAAGCAGGTGGAATGCTTCCTCTACAACCGAGCGGGCCGGGATGAAATCACCAGACTGACGAGGACCAACAACCATGGGAGCAGCAGCAGACCCGGCGCAAAGCCACATTCAGGGCCAGCTCATCATAATGAGAATGCCTGACGCCATCCCGCTCAGCACCTACCTGAGCACCATCGAGCTCACCGACCGGGACACCATCAACAAGCGGATCCAGCGCGGCATCTGGCAGTTGGGGGTTCACATCGTCAACGTGGACGGGGTGAAAGAACGCTGGGTTAACATCGCAGAGGTGACAAAGTGGGCAATGAAAAACAGCTCCCACGCGGCGTGAGCCTGCGCGGTGAGACCATCAACATCACCTTTACCTTTAAGGGGGTTCGCTGCCGTGAGCCCCTGTCCAACCTGCCCAACACCACGGCAAACGTGCGCTATGCCTCCCGCTTGCTCGGGGAGATACAAGGCAAGATAGAGCGTGGCCAATTCGCCTACGCCGACTACTTCCCGAAGTCCAAGAAACTGCGGATGTTCGGCGGCGCCTCGATCGCCGCCAAGGTGGCCGACTATCTGGACGAGTACCTGCAGCGTTGTGAGCGCCGGGGGCTGAGCCCATCCACCATGGTTGGGTACCGCAAGTGCCACAAGGCGCTGGCCGATCTGCACGGGATCACCGTCTCGGAGCTGACCCCCGCCCAGGTGAAAAACTGGCTGATCAGGGGAGGCACTACCGCCAAGACAGCGCGCAACCGGCTCTCGTTCCTGCGCAGCGCAATCGACGAGGCTGTCACGGATGGTTTGCTCGCATCAAACCCTGTTTCGCTGGTGACCGTTTCCCGATATTTGGACGGGAGTTCAGTTCCCGAACAGGGAGCCAAGGACGTGGACCCGTTCACCCCGGAGGAAGTGGCCGCCATCCTCTCCACAGCCCACGGCATCAATGAGCAGTGGGCCAACCTGTTCTCCTTCGCTTTCGCAACCGGGATGCGGCCGTCAGAGCTGTGCGCCCTGCGCTGGGAGGAGATCGACTGGGTCGGTAACACCGTGCAGGTGTCGCGCGCCAAAGTGGTCGGGGTCATCAAGACCACCAAGACCAGGGCCGGGACTCGCACCATCGAGCTGACCAGCGAGGCGCTGGCGGCGCTGACCAGCCAGAAGCGCTTCACCTTCATGCGGGGGGAGTATGTCTTTGACGACCCCAAGCTCAACCAGCCCTGGGCCGGGGCCGACGCCATCAGGAAGAAAGCCTGGCTCTACACCCTCAAGCGGTCCGGCGTTCGCTACCGCCACCTCTACCAAACCCGCCACACCTTCGCCACCGCCAACATCAGCCGCGGTTGCAACCTGTTTTGGCTCTCCACCCAGATGGGACACAAGGGGCCAGAAATGCTGTTTCGGCACTACGGATCCTACCTTGCCGAGTACGACGGCCAGACAGCAAAAGCGCCAATCCTGATCCAAAATCCAACCGGAAAATAAAAAAGCCTTATAGTTCAATTGGTAAAGCTGCACAGTCCGGGGGTTCAAATCCCCCCAGCTCCACCACCTTCTAAAGCCCTGATTCGTCAGGGCTTTTTCTTTATGGCTGGTTAGGGAGTGACACACTGAGGTGTCACATATGCTCTATCCCGGTCTCATCAAAAACCGCTGTGGTGTCTACTGCTACCGTCTGATCTTCCCCCCTTCCCTCCGCCAGTACGGCGCTCCTCGTGAGACTCGCTTCTCACTTGGCACAAAAAATCGCGCTAAAACGGGAGAATTGTGGATCCATGCTTTCCAACTTGGCAGGCTCCTGCTCGACGAATTATTGGCATTAGTTCAGGAAGTCGATCAGGAAGTAGACATGGCTGAAATCTCAGAAATCATGAAGGCGAAGATCGCCGCGAAAAGAGAACAAATCCGGCTCGGGGAACAACTGGCCGCACTGCAAGACCAGATTAACGAGCAGCGTCTTGAAGCACTACGCTCCCGCAAAGAGCTGGCGACTGCTCAGACAGTGACTCAGAAGGCGAAGGAGCTGGCCCGTACAGCGGTTGGCATTGCCCAACGGACACAAGGCCAGCTCATAGAATCCCGGCGGATGGCTGACGCTCTCGCCACGTTGCCAACAACGATCAACGCCGAGCCGGTGCCCGTCGGTGGAGCCTTGGTTGCCCCCTCTGCGTGCAGTCAATCGTTGGAATGGCTGGTGGCCCGATTCAACGAGCACAGCGAACATGTGGAAAAGCTCAAACCCAAGACCCTGAGCCAACGCCAGAGCAATCTTGCCCGTTTCCTCGATGTTCTCGGCCCGCTGGGCAGCGCGGCGCTTAGTGCCGCCGATATTGCCCACTATCGAGAGGTTATTCGCACGATCCCTAAGAATCTCCCGAAATTGTCAATTTGGAAAGAGCGCCCCGAGGATCCCGTGCTGCGGCGTAACTGGTATCTGGGCTTAGGCAAGCGGGGCCTGCCCTCCCTGTCCGAGCAGGGGCTGTAGTGGTCAACTAAATCCGGACACACAGTTAAGCCGATTTTCGGCCTCTGCTGGCGGTATCCCATCATTGTGTTGATGCGGGCGCCGCCAGTTGTAGTAATCCATCAGGTAGTAGCTGATATCCCGCTTGGCTTCCCGCAGGCTCATGTACCCCGTGGTCGGAAGCCATTCCGTCTTGAGGCTCCTGAACAGCCGCTCCATCGGCGCGTTATCCCAGCAGTTGCCACGCCGACTCATGCTCTGGGTCATGCGATAGCGCCACAGCCGTTGCCGAAATACCCGGCTGCCGTATTGGCTGCCCTGGTCGGAGTGAAACAGCACGCCAGACGGGCAGCCCCGTTGCTGATACGCCATGTCGAGCGCTTTCACGGCCAACTCAGCATCAGGCCTGCCGGACATCGCCCAGCCCACGACCCGTCGGGTGTGGAGGTCGAGCACCGCGGCCAGGTAATGCCAGCGGCCACCTGCCCATACGTAAGTGATGTCGCCGCACCACACCTGATTGGGTTGCTGGACATCAAATTCACGCGCCAGAAGATTAGGAATATCCGGTCGTTCAGACCGCGCGACCTGATAACGATGAGCTCCCGGTTGTTTGGAGACCAGCCCGGCCTCCTTCATCAGGCGACGCACCTTGAACCGACCAATCTGATGCCCCAGTGCCCGCATCATTGACATCAAGGCCCGGCTGCCAGCTGAGCCTCTACTCTCTTTGAACAAACACCGTAACTCACTTCTCTGCTGCACCCGTTCACGGTTAATTGTGCGCCTGCGAGCCAGATAGTCGTAAAAACAGGCGGTTGGTATACCGAAAGCGCAACAGACCAGGGTGGTGGGGGCTTGCTCCCTTAATCGGTCTATCAGCGCGTACGTTCGAGTTCGTCCGCCATCAAGAGAGCAGTAGCCTTTTTTAGAATGGCCTTTTCGCGTTCAAGCCGGTTGATGCGGGCTTCCAACTCCTGAATTTTTTGCTGCTCAGGGGTCAGCGCCCGGTTAGCAGGTGTAGCGCCACTTCGTTCTGATTGAAGTTGCTGAACCCATCGACGCAGCACGGTTTCGCCGACATCCAGTGAACGGCTGGCTTCGGGGACTGAATAGCCTTGGTCGAGCACCAGGGATGCGGCTTCCAGCTTGAACTCGGCAGTAAATGAGCGACGTAATCTTGTCATTGAACACCTCAAATAATGGTGGCGACTGTACCACCTAAAACGGTGTCCGGGATGATTAGACCACTACAGGACGAGGCGAGCGCCCTCCGAGGCTGCGAACTCAGAAGACAATGAGGCCCGCAATCCGGCGCGGGCCTCCTCTATCAACTCCTCCCGCATCGAGTCGGGGCGAACACCTGAACGCCCCCTGATCCGTTTCACTGTGGATAGGCTGATTCCCGTCTGCTCGGCGATAGCAACAATAGGCCATCCTGCCGCGAGAGCTGCGGCGACCTGCGCTTCAAGGGCGGGGGAGGTGCGACGCATCGCGGCCCCCCTCTATTCCGAGCGCATCACACGGGGTCAATTGTTCCCATCGGGTGATTGCTAGCTCCACAATTTGCGTAGGCGACATATTCAGAGCACTGGCCCATATCGCCACACGTTCCGCGACTGGACGGGATAGCCGTATTACTTGGACTGTTTTTTGCGGCTTCATGCTTTCCCCTCTCCATGCTCCAAACCCTGCTGCTGTTCGCAGAACATCGTCCATAAACGCGCATTCCCATTTTGATATGTCAGGGTTGCCGCCCGCTCATTGTCATTGGCTATGGGGGCTACTGCCGCCGATTGTGGGATCCTAGACAGCATGGAGACGAAAAAATCATTTTCTACTGGCACATGCATAGAGATCAGATCCACCCCGGCAGGTGATACGAGCAAGGAGCGGACGATCTCGCGCAACCCTAACACCTGCTGCAATGCGAAAAATCTCCGGCTATCCATACGCCTCGCCTCGCATAGATTACGAACAGCCCCATAAAGCCGGGTATCAATAACCCGGGCCTGCTCTTCATTGGTCTTTTGAACCTCAAGGATTACATCGCGAGCCGCCACAACGTCCCCCTTATCCATCAGTTCCAAAGCGTATGAGAGCTTGCCCGCTGTCACACCATGCGCCTGTTCGAAACGCGTTTCCGGGATCATGCTTTACCTCCATTGCGGGCCAATGCCGCCGCTATACGATACGAGCCGCCAAGGCTTCCACGCTCAATAGTGCGCTGACGCTGCTTCTCGATTTCCTCCTTAACTTCCATGCGCATCCTGTCCGCCAAATCTAGATGGGTCTCACGCTCTTCAATCCAGCCGGTTTCCCCTTCACCAGTGATGATCTCGTCGTCTTCAATCTGCTCAACCGGTATACCGGCAAGCTCTGCTAAAAACGCTTTGTCCCTACCTTCCAGATAGTGCGCATCCTCACCCATCCGCTCTGCGAGCTGACGCTTCAATATTGAAACCTTCATGTATAAGCCTATAAATCTCAATAAGTTACAATGATTTCATGTTACACAAACAGATGACCGATCACCATATTCGAGACAAAAAAATACCGGCGCTTGGCCGGTATGTTGTTGCTTTATTCGCGTGCTGCTTGGGTCGTCATTACGCTGCTTTGCAGGCTCGCTTCACACTGGCGGGTGAAATCCCAAAATGTTCGGCGGTCGCCTGGATGCTTGCGCTGTTTTCCTTCCGCCAGATAGCAACGGCGGTATCGTCGATGGTCTTCTCACGCCCTAATGCTTTGCCCTCTGCCTTGGCCTTAGCGATCCCGGCCATCTGACGGGCCTTGATATTTGAGCGTTCCAGCTCTGCGACAGCGGCCAGCATGGTCAGCATTGCCTTACCGATTGGCGTGGATAGGTCGAACCCCTCCCGCAAGCTGATAATCGACACGCCCTTGGCTTGCAGCGCTTCAACCGTGTATAGAACGTCGATGGTGTCACGCCCAAGACGGTCAACAGCGGGAACAATTAGCGTATCCCCCTTCCGCACAAACTTGAACAGCTCGGAGAATTCCGGGCGCTCTAATGCCTTCACTGCGCCAGATATGCCCTCGTCTGCGAACCACGTTTCTACCTTGTGAATCTGCTCAATGCTGTGTCGCTGAGCCTCTACGCTTTGCTCGCCAGTGCTCACCCTCAGATACCCGATAACCGCCATAACAATTCCCCACGGATAGCTCAAAAACTATGGCTCACAATATAGTGGTAGCTCATATTGAAATCAACACTTTTGAGCCATCATTTTCAGTGGGGTGTTTAGGTGGCTCAAAAGGTACACATTTTGAGCCAAAGCAAGGAAGGGATTAGTCTCGGATTAACAACAGCCACACACAATGTTCAACGTTCGTTGTGGGCGTAGACATGAAAAATGATATCTGAGTTAGTGACCGTTCATCTCTCATGGTCATGCTCTGATCGTTGCAAGTGCTGGTGTCATAATTCAGTCGTTTTATGACACTAAATATTTCTGTTGCTTACAAAGCACTAGAACTCGCAACGGTCAAAAAAACAGGCAAAAAAAAGGCCCCATTAGGGCCTTCTTTTGACGTTGTGGCATTACCATAGAATATCAGCAGGCGGCGTTTGATAGGCACTAGGTTTATCAATAACCTTCGGTTTGATCACTCGGTTTCGATCTGGCTTGTTATCAACGATAACGACAGTAGCTACATCTCCGCCTTCCCAGCGTTTAGCTGCCCCACTCTGATACTCCTGAAGAATCTTAGCAAGATCAACAGCTTCAGAGTTGCCTTGACTCACGGATGCAACCTTAGATGCTGAAAAAAACATAACAAACACTCCTCAATTGCAGCTTGAGCACTCCATGCTCGATTAGACATACATGTACCCAGACGTACCCAACGATGTCTTTCTGTAACCATACAAGCTAGGAACTTTTGTGCAAGTGACTTTACCAATTAAGACTACTTGCACTCCCGTTAGTTCCTCATTTTGGGGGCAGGTACACAGATCTGACACATAGCAGTTCACAAGCAATTATCGAGCCAAATGATGCAGAAAATCCATGATTTTCATCATGTAATCTTACAATCACCCTACATTTGCTCGTTAACATTTTGTTCCGTTATTCTTTAGTTATTTTCAGCATCTACGTTAACAACACCTTCGTTAACGGCATCTTCATTAACAGCATCTTCGTTAACGGCATCTTCGTTAACGGCATCTTCATTAACGGCATCTTCGTTAACGGCATCTTCTTGTGTAGCTACACAGTCATGCTTATCATCACTCTCTTTCAAGTAATCATTAAGATGTACAAGTAAAGGGGCAGAATTGGCGATCCGTTCATCAACTATTGGGCTAAGTATCTTGCTTAGTACAACCAAGGCATCTCCAGGCTCAGTTACTATGCTAAATAACCTATCCTCTGCTTCGATACGATCAATAACATAAGAGTGAGAGGGATACTGAGCAATCAAATGGCTAAGTGCATTCTGTTTAAGAATGCCTTTGTTTAATCTATTCCCATACTCATATGCGATTTGCATCGATCTATGCACCTCGCCTAACCTCATTGGCTCAAGTTGTTCATAGATTGGGCTAAGCAACCCTATTGTGACTTTAGTTGCTGCATCTAATGCCTGTTTGGTACTAAGCCTAGCCCCCATTCTAAGGTCCATGAACTGAGAACGCATTATTTCATTACTACGCTCAGCTAGCGTACTTAACGCTTGAAAAGAATCTAGGCCTGAATTCCTTTCATAAAACTCTTCTTTATTTAATAATTGAATGTCTAATGGACCAAACTCACCACTTTCAGACATACAGATCTCATCTGCTGCCAATGCGAGCAAAGTACCAGAACTCTTACAATATCTATCAACATAAACCGTGATATGATTATAGTGGCTCTGCAATGCTCTACCCATTCTATACGCTGAATCAGGAACTCCCCCATACGTTGACAGCCAAAGAATAACTTTCTCATTCTTTTTACTTTTAGATAACGCATTCCTAAAATCATTGTCAGCTGGCGAACCTATATTTCCTGAATATATTACCAAATCAATCTTTTGCTCAACAGAGAAATATTCAGCAAGCCTTTTCAAATAATCATTTGTTGATATTTGCTGGGACTGTTCTGCACCATCATCACAGTGTTTATCTGAAAGAGTAATTGAGAAGTCTATAGGTTCCATTATTACCTCCTTGTAAATTACTCATATTATGCTCATATGAGGCTAATTTATGAAAGAGATCTCCCTCGCAAGTTGATAAATTTCTTCGTCATCTGGAGGTTGAACCGGCGTCCAAATTTTGGTGTCATAGTGAAGGGTCACAGAAATGATTCGCTGGAACAGGTCATCTAACTTATTGATCTGAAATGATAAACTAAAGATTGGTTGTCACCTCCCCCCAGCTCCACCAAACGTTTGGAAAGGGCCACTTCGCAAGAAGTGGCCCTTTTTGTATCCTTTTTCTCACCTTCAGAGGTTGTATCCGCCCCGCGAGTGCTGTGTATCTCCAGACCAAGGGCCAAAGGCTCTGCGGGTCGTGACTGCATTTGACATGGGCCAGCATCCAGGTGATGCGGCCAGCAAAAACCGGCGAGTGGAACGGCAATTTGCCCGGGAGCTCTGGGCTACGCCATCAGCCCAGCGCCTCCATGGGGTTGAAACAGCCTCGAGGATTCGCCCCCGAGAACCTTCCACTAGCCGTTGGCAGTGGAATGCTGGGTCAGATGAACGACGGGATTTTCGGAGAAGAGGTAGCGGTCATCCTCCATTTCGTCATCGAAGATGGTGGCCTGGAAGAGCATCTGCTTGGTGTTCTCCAGGTGCTGCCACATGGCCAGCTTGGCCGCCTGCGGATCCTTGCGCATCAGGGCCTTGAGGATCTGGTCGTGATCGTCGCACCAGCTGGAGATAGCCTTGTCGTCGATATGCTCGTGGAGCTTGCGCCAGTAGGGGTTGCGCTCGCGATGCAGCCAGAGCTGCTCGGTCAGGATCACCAGCACGGAGTTCTGGGTCGCCTTGGCCACCTGGATATGGAACTGCTTGTCCCACTCCGAATCGCGGGCACGATCCTCCTTGCGGGCCAGGGCCTGGATCTTCAGCAGCTCCATGATGTCCTGCTTGGTCACCTGGGTCGCGGCAAACTCGGCGATATTGCTCTCCAGCAGTTGCCTGGCTTGCAGCAGCTCGAAGGGGCCCGCCGTCAACAGGGCGTCATCCAGGGTGGGAGTCGCTTCGGCATACTGGCTCTCCCGGGCGATCACGTGGATCCCGGACCCTTTCTGCACCGCCACCAGCCCTTCCACTTCCAGCATGATGATGGCTTCGCGCACCACGGTGCGACTCACGTCCATCTCCTCGGCAATCAGCCGCTCGGCCGGCAGACGCTCGCCAACTTGATAACGCTGGCTGGCAATGCGTTGTTTCAGCTCGGCGGCGACTTTCTGATAGAGACGCTTTGATTCAACCAAGTCCATATTCATCTCACTCACACCCCAGCCTCATACTATTCAAGTGCCGGGACTGTCCCCCGGATACGGTAACTTGTTATACCAATTTACATGAAAATGAACAAGTGAGCCCTGGGCTCACTTGCTCTCTCATGACTCAATGCATGCCAAACAGTCCCGGCAGGAAGAGGCTGAGTGACGGTATGTAGGTCACCGCCATCAGGCTCAGCAGCAAGACGAAGAAGAAGGGCAGCATGGGCCGGATCAGGGCCTGCAGCTTGACCCCCGAGACCGAACACCCCACAAACAACGCACTGCCCACCGGCGGTGTACAGAGCCCGATGCAGAGGTTGAAGATCATCATGATGCCGAAGTGGACCGGATCCATGCCGAGCTCGGTGACGATGGGCAGGAAGATCGGGGTGAAGATCAGCACCGCCGGGGTCATGTCCATGAAGACGCCCACGATGAGCAGGATCACGTTGATGATGAGCAGGATGACCAGAGGGTTATCGGAGACATTCATCAAGGCGTCACTGATGGTGTAGGGGATATCCGCATTGGTCATGGCCCAGGACATGCCCACCGAGATGCCGATCAGCAGCAGCACGATGGCGGTGGTGATGACCGAGTCCAGCATGATGGCCGGCAGATCCTTGAACTTCACTTCGCGGTAGATGAGCACCGAGAGCACGAAGGTGTAGACCACGGCGATGGCGGAGGCTTCGGTGGCGGTGAAGATGCCCCCCAGGATCCCGCCCATGACCACCACCACCAGCAGCAGGCTGGGGATGGCATCCCAGAAGGCGCGCATCACCATGGCAAAGGAGGGTCGCTCCGCAACCGGGTAGCCACGGCGCTTGGCGATGATGGCTCCCACGGCCATGATGCTGAGCCCCATCAGGATGCCGGGGACGTAACCGGCCATGAACAGGGTGGCCACCGAGATGCCGCCGGCGGTCAGGGCATAGATGATGAGCACGTTGGAGGGCGGGATCAGCAGACCCGTGATGCAGGAGGTCACGTTGATGGCCGCCGAATAGGCCGGATCATAGCCGGACTTCTTCTGCATGGGGGCCATGGTGCCACCCACCGCGGCCGCGGCTGCCACCGCCGACCCCGAGATGGAGCCGAACAGCATGTTGGCCATGACATTCACGTGGCCGAGCGAGCCCGGCATGCGGCCCACCAGCACCTGGGAGAAGTTGATGAGCCGCTGGGCGATGCCGCCGCAGTTCATCAGGGTCCCCGCCAGGATGAAGAAGGGGATCGCCAGCAGGGAGAAGCTGTCGAGGCCGGTGGCCATCTTCTGGCCGACCACCGCAAGGATGGTTTCCATCGGCAGCATCATCATGCCGGAGGCCAGGGTCGCCAGGCCGATGGAGAAAGAGATGGGCACGCCCGCGAACACCAACACGAAGAAGGAGCCGAACATGACCAGGGCTATGGTCCAATCCATCAGATGTTCTCCTCTGAGGGGGCAAGATCGGGGGTGGGCGCCAGACTGTCGAGCAGGGTCTCCAGCATGAAGAGCACACAGTAATAACTGATGATGAGGCCGCTCAGGGGCAGCACGGCGTAGACATAGGCCATCGGCAACTGCATGGCCGGGGAGACCTGGCCGGTGCTGTAGACCTTGGTCACCAGGGTCAGGCCGCCCCACACCATGGCGCCGCTGGAAAACAGCAGCACGCAGAGATCCACGAACAGCTGGTTGGCGAGCTTGCGCCCTCCCTTGAGGTCGGAAACGAACAGGTCGATGCTGAGGTGGCGACGCTTGCCGGTGGCGTAGGCCGCTCCCAGCAATCCCACCCAGATCATGCTGAAGCGGGCTATCTCGTCGGTCATGGTGCTCGGCTGTGCCAGCACGTAGCGGCTGAACACCTGCCAGACCACGCAGACCACCAGCATGGCCATCACGGCGACGGTAAACCCGGCGAGCAACCTGTCGATGGGTTGCTTGAACTTTTCAAGACGCATTGCGGTTCTCCCGGGAGGGCGATCTCGTCGCCCTCCCCTCATGATTACTGACCGGCTTCATTCTCGATCTTGGTGAGCCA
This sequence comes from Aeromonas sp. LsrichE-8G, assembly GCF_022869435.1. Classification (NCBI taxonomy): domain Bacteria; kingdom Pseudomonadati; phylum Pseudomonadota; class Gammaproteobacteria; order Aeromonadales; family Aeromonadaceae; genus Aeromonas; species Aeromonas sp. LsrichE-8G. Next base: position 65,088 of record NZ_JALIHH010000019.1, on the reverse strand, counting down.
CTCACCGCGTATCGGATCCTTGCGGAAATCGTCATACAGGGGGGCCAGCGCAGTGCGGAAAGCCTCCTTGTCGACCTGGATGAAGGTGGCCCCCGCGTCGGTCGCCTGCTTGCGAGATGCCGCGACCTCCTTGTCCCACAGCTCCTGTTCGTAGGTTTCCGAGTGCTTGGCGGCAGTGGTGAGGATGGCCTTCTGCTCGTCGGAAAGCTTGTCCAGCACCTTGCTCGAGATCACCAGGAAATCGGGCACAGAAGTGTGCTGATCTTCGGCGTAGAACTTGGCCACCTCGACATGACGAGTCTGCACGTAGGAGGGCTCGTTGTTCTCGGCGCCGTCGATGACCCCTTGCTGCAGTGCGGTGTAGACCTCACCGAAGGGGATCGGGGCCGGGGCCGCACCCAGCAGTTCGATCAGCTTGATGGTGGTGGGGGTGGCGACCACCCGGATCTTCATCCCCTTCATGTCGGCCGGGGTGTGAATAGGCTTGTTGGCGTAGAAGCTGCGGGTCCCCGCCACGTAGGCGGCGATGGAAACGAAGCCCTTGTCACGGGTCTGGGCCATCATGGATTCGCCCACGGGGCCGTAAATAACCTTGTTGAAGTGGGCCTGATCCTTGAACAGGTAAGGCAGGCTGAAGATGGAGAAGGCGGGCGAGAAGGGTTCCATCTCGCTGGCACTGGCCTTGGTCATGTCCAGGGCGCCGTTTTGCAGCAACTCCAGGGTCTCACGGGGACCGCCCATCTGGCCACCCGGGTAGATGCGCAGCTTCATCTTGCCGTCGGAGGCGGTGCTGATCTCCTTGGCCATCTGGGCCAGCGCCTGGTGTACCACATGGTTGGTGTCCAGATTATGGGCCAGCTTCAGCGTCACTCTCTCCATGGCATGGGAAGAGAAGGCTGTCAGGGCCAGGGGGGCGGCCATCAGGATGGCGGCGGCGATGGTTTTCATTTTCATTGGAGCGGGACCTCAAGTGTGTGCGTTTATCTGCTAGACCTCTTCCCTGAGGAGTCAGTCTTAATGTCCTACATCTTTGTGATGCACACTGTAATTGGTAGAACATCTATGAATGTTGAGAACCATCACAAAAACGGCATACCCCCACAAATGGGCTGTGATAAACCCAACGCAGGTCACATTTTCCCGATCCACAAGAGTAAAAAGGTGTCATACAAACCTCTCATCCAGCCTCTTCATCCTCTTTCCCGCTCTTTCTCACCCTGTTAGGCACCATTGAAGGCCCTCTTTGAGACTCAAAATGGTTTAATTCGACGATTTTGTGAGCCGACCGGTGTTTTTTCAATATGGTGACTGGACGAGATGTCTGGCAATGAGAATAATTGGTCCAACAACTATCTCCACTTCACCGAGCACTCTCGTAGGGAGCAAGCGAATGACCGCCTTCATGACCGATGACTTTCTGCTGGATACCGAATTCTCGCGCCAGCTTTATCACGGCTTCGCCGCCGGACAGCCCATCTTCGACTATCACTGCCACCTGCCGCCCCAGCTGATTGCCGAGGATCACCGCTTCGCCAACCTGTATGAGATCTGGCTCAAGGGGGATCACTACAAGTGGCGCGCCATGCGCTCAAACGGAGTGGATGAACGCTTCTGCACCGGGGATGCCGACGACTACGCCAAGTTCGAGGCCTGGGCCCGCACCGTGCCCCACACCATCGGCAACCCCCTCTATCACTGGACCCATCTCGAGCTCAAGCGGCCCTTTGGCATCACGGGCCAGCTGCTGGGGCCGCAGACCGCACAGGCCATTTGGCACCAGTGCAACGACAAGCTGGCCCAGCCCGACTTCTCGGCCCGCGGCATCATGAAACAGATGAACGTCAAGATGGTGGGCACCACGGACGATCCCGTCGACGATCTGCGCCACCACGCCGCCATCGCGGCCGACGGCGGCTTCGACATCAAGGTGCTGCCGAGCTGGCGTCCGGACAAGGCGTTCAACATCGACGCCCATGGCTTTGCTGACTACCTGGCCGAGCTTGGCCGGGTCAGCGACATCCAGATCCGCACCTTTGCCGATCTGACCCGGGCCCTCGGCGTGCGGCTGAATCACTTCGCCGCACACGGCTGCAAGATTGCCGACCATGCCCTGGACGAAGTGCCCTTCGGCCAGGCCGGCGAACAGGCGCTCGACGCCATGCTGACCCGCCGTCTGGGGGGTGCCGTACTGGAGAGCGCCGATGTGGCCGCCTTCAAGACCGCCGTGCTGCTCTATCTGGCGGGCGAATACCACAGGCGCGGCTGGGTGCAGCAGTACCACATCGGGGCGCTGCGCAACAACAACAGCCGCCGCCTGCTGACCCTGGGGCCGGACACCGGCTTTGACTCCATCCACGACGCTCCCGTGGCCAAGGCGCTCTCCCGCCTGCTCGACGCCCAGGACGCGCAAGGGACGCTGCCCAAGACCATCCTCTACTGCCTGAACCCGAGGGACAACGAGGTGCTCGGCACCATGATCGGCAACTTCCAGGGGGACAACCTTCCCGGCAAGATGCAGTTCGGCTCGGGCTGGTGGTTCAACGATCAGAAGGATGGCATGGAGCGCCAGATGACCCAGCTCGCCCAGCTCGGCCTGCTCAGTCGCTTCGTCGGCATGCTGACCGACAGCCGCAGCTTCCTCTCCTACACCCGTCACGAATACTTCCGCCGCATCCTGTGCCGCATGATCGGGCACTGGGTCGCGGACGGTGAGGCCCCGGCCGATCTCGCGCTGCTGGGCCAGATGGTGGAGAACATCTGCTTCCACAACGCCCGCGACTACTTCGCCATCGAGCTGAACTGACCAGAAATAAAAAATGAGGCGGCGGGCATGTCCCGCCGCCGGAGCGGACCATTCCATGGGTCAAACCGCGCCCATCATCCATATCCGCCACAGGGGCACAGCCCCATGAGGACCACAACAAGATGCAACGCCTGAATCGTGATGCCTTCCCGGGGGCCCAATATCCGGACCGCGTGATCCAGTTTGGCGAGGGGAATTTCCTGCGCGCCTTCATCGACTGGCAGCTGGACCTGCTCAACGAGCACACCCGCCTCGACGCCGGCGTGGTCATTGTGCGCCCCATCGACAGCGACTTTCCCCCCAGCCTGAGCACTCAGGACGGCCTCTACACCACCGTCATCCGCGGGCTGGACGAGTCCGGCAAGGCCATCAGCACCCAGCGCCTGATCCGCAGCGTCAACCGCGAACTGAGCTGCTATCGCCAGTTCGACGAGGTGCTGGCACTGGCGCGCAACCCGGATATCCGCTTCCTCTTCTCCAACACCACGGAAGCCGGGATCAGCTATCACGCCGACGACCAGTTCGACGACGCTCCGCCCGCGAGCTTCCCGGCCAAGCTGACCCGCTTGCTGTTCGAGCGCTTCAGTCACTTTGACGGCGCCGCCGACAAGGGCTGGGTGCTGCTGCCGTGCGAGCTCATCGACTACAACGGCGACGCCCTGCGCGAGCTGGTGCTGCGCTACGCCGCCCAGTGGCAGTTGCCAGACGCTTTCCAGACCTGGCTGCGCGAACACAACACCTTCTGCTCCACCCTGGTGGATCGCATCGTCACCGGCTTCCCCCGGGACGAGCACGCCGAGCTGCAGACGCAATTTGGCTATCAGGATCAGTTCGTGGTCACCGCCGAGCACTTCTACCTGCTGGTGATCCAGGGGCCTGCATGGCTGGCGAGCGCCCTCTGCCTCGATCAGCTGCCCGCCGGGCAGGCACTCAACATCCTCATCGTCGACGACATCAAGCCCTACAAGGAGCGCAAGGTCGCCATCCTCAACGGCGCCCACACCGCCCTGGTGCCGGTCGCCTTCCTGGCCGGGCTCGACACGGTGGGCGAGGCCATGGCCGACGAGGAGATTGGCAAGTTCGTCGAGCGCATCATGCGCGATGAGATAGTGCCGACCTTGAGCCTGCCGCAAGAAGAGCTGCTCTCCTTCGCCCGCGACGTGCAGGGGCGCTTTCGCAATCCCTTCATCAAGCACCAGTTGCTCTCCATCGCCCTGAACGGCATGACCAAGTTCCGCACCCGTTTGCTGCCGCAGTTGCTGACCTATCAACAGCAGCAGGGCACCCTGGCGCCGCGCCTGAGCTTTGCCCTCGCCGCCCTGCTCGCCTTCTATCGCGGGGAGCGCAACGGACACGCCTATCCGCTGCAGGACGATCAACCCTGGCTCGACGCCTACGCCCGCTTCTGGCCTGCGGTGGAGCGCGGCGAGATCCCCCAGCGCGCCCTGGTGCAAGAGGTGCTCGGCCAGGAGGCCCACTGGGGCCAGTCCCTGTGCGAGGTGCCCGGCCTGGTCGAGCGGGTAGATCTCTGCCTGACCCGGATCCGCGAGCAGGGCCTGCGCGCGGCGCTGGCCGCCTGCTGCTAAGGAGTGACCATGCAAGCCGTGATTCGCATCCACCCCGCCGACAATGTGCTGGTGACCCTGAGAGAGCTCGCCGCTGGCGAGCAGATAGCGCACGAAGGTGTTGCCTTCACCCTGAGCGACCCCCTCCCCCGCGGCCACAAGCTGGCGCTGGTGGCCCTCTCTGAAGGGGATCAGATCATCAAGTACGGTCTGCCCATCGGCCACGCCACCCGCGCCATCGCGGCGGGAGAACATATCCATCACCACAACCTGGCCACCAACCTCAGCGATCTCGACGAGTACAGCTACCAGCCGGAGCTCATCGACGTCAGCACCGCGCTGCCGGACCGGGAGATCCAGGTCTACCGCCGCCACGACGGCCAGGTCGGCATTCGCAACGAGCTGTGGATCCTGCCCACCGTGGGCTGCGTCAACGCCCTCGCCAAACAGATGAAGCAACAGCTCGAGCGCGACACCGATCTCGGCGCCATCGACGGGGTGCACCTGTTCAGCCACCAGTACGGCTGCTCCCAACTCGGTCAGGATCACCTCAACACCCGCACCCTGCTGCAAAACCTGGTGCATCACCCCAACTCGGGGGGGGTTCTGGTGGTGGGGCTGGGCTGCGAGAACAACCAGATCGCCGCCTTCAGGGAGACCCTGGGCCCCGTCGATGCCGCCCGCGTGCGCTTCATGGTGTGCCAGCAGCACGATGACGAAGTGGAGCACGGGCTGGGGCTGCTGCGCGAGCTGCTCGCGCAGATGCAGCAAGACAGGCGCCAACCCGGTCGGCTCGGCGAGCTCAAATTCGGGCTGGAATGCGGCGGCTCGGACGGCCTCTCCGGGATCACCGCCAACCCGCTGCTCGGCTGCTTCTCCGACTACGTGATCCAGCACGGGGGCAGCTCGGTGCTGACCGAGGTGCCGGAGATGTTTGGCGCCGAGCGCATCCTGATGTCCCGCTGCCAGGACGAGCAGACCTTCGACAAGACGGTGCAGATGGTCAACGACTTCAAGCAGTACTTCATCGACCACCAGCAGCCCATCTACGAGAACCCCTCCCCCGGCAACAAGGCGGGCGGCATCTCGACCCTGGAGGAGAAGTCCCTCGGCTGCACCCAGAAGGCGGGGCACAGCCAGGTGGTGGACGTGCTGCCCTACGGCGCCCGCTTGCAGCGCCCCGGGCTGAACCTGCTGAGCGCCCCGGGCAACGACGCCGTCGCCACCAGCGCCCTGGCCGGCGCAGGCTGCCACATGGTGCTGTTCAGTACCGGGCGCGGCACCCCTTACGGTGGCCCGGCCCCCACGGTCAAGCTCGCCACCAACAGCGATCTGGCCAGGCGCAAGCCGCACTGGATCGACTTCAATGCCGGCACCCTGATTGAGGGCACCCCCATGAGCAGCCTGCTCGCCCAGTTCATCGACCTCATCGTCGACATCGCCAACGGCAAGCCGACCTGCAACGAGCGCAACGACTTCCGGGAGCTGGCCATCTTCAAGAGTGGTGTCACCCTGTGAGTCTCGAGCTTGGCTGGCTGCAACCGGTCTGGACCCTGATTGAACAGCAGCCCCTGGCGCAAGGCATCGGCCTTGCCGCCATGCTGGTCGGGGTGAGCGCCTTCCTGCAACGGGACGACAGCCGCTTTCGCTGGCGGCTGTGTCTCTACCAGGGAGCCATCGCGGTCCACTTCCTGCTAATGGGTGCCAGCACGGCGGCTCTCAGCGCCGCCCTCAGCTGTGGTCGCACCATCGCCTCGGGGCGCACCCGCAGCCCCTGGGTGATGCTCTTCTTCCTCGTGCTGGTGTGGGTGCTGGGCATCCCCGGGATCACCAGTGCGGTGCAGTGGCTCCCCATCATCGGCACCACCATCGGCACCTGGGGCCTGTTCCGGGCCCGCGGGCTGGCGCTGCGGCTGTGCATGCTGGCGGGCGGCCTGTGCTGGACCAGCCACAACATACTGATCGGCTCCATCGGCGGCAGCCTGATTGAGACCACCTTCCTGTTCGTCAACTGCCACACCATGTATCGCATGTGGCGTCATCCCCTGGCGAACCCCCTGTAACGATTGCAAGGAGTCGAAACCATGACCCGACAGATAGCCGTTATCGGCGAATGCATGGTGGAGCTGCGCCGAGCCGGGCAAGGCCTGCTGGCACAAGGTTTCGGGGGCGACACCCTCAACACCGCCCTCTATCTCGCCCGCCTGGGGAGCCAGGCGTTCGCGGTGCACTATGTCACGGCCCTTGGCCAGGACGGGTTCAGCAGCCAGATGCTGGCCGCCTGGCAGCAAGAGGGCATCCACACCGACTGGGTGCAGCGCCTGGCTGACAAGGCCCCTGGTCTCTATCTCATCGACACCGCGGCCGACGGCGAGCGCTCGTTCACCTACTGGCGCAGCGACGCCGCCGCCCGCTACTGGCTGGCGCAACCCGAGGGCGAGGCCATTCTCGCCGCCCTGGGCCAGTGCGATCTTGTCTACGTGAGCGGCATCAGCCTGGCCATACTGCCGCCCGTCTCGCGCCAGCGCCTGCTGGAAGGACTCGCCGCAGCGCGCGCCCGGGGGGCCAGAATTGCCTTTGACAACAACTACCGCCCCCGCCTCTGGCAAGACAAGGAGACCGCCAAAGAGGCCTACACCGCCATCCTGCGCCTGGCGGACATCGCCCTGCTGACCCTGGATGACGAGCAGGCACTCTGGGGCGACGCGGAGGTAGAAACCTGCCTCGCCCGCAGCCAGGGCTTCGGGGTGGGCGAGATCGTCGTCAAGCGCGGCTCTGAGCCTTGCCTGGTGGTCACGGCAGCGCAGCGGATCGAAATCGCCGCCCTGCGGTTGTCCGCCGAACAGGTGATCGACACCACGGCGGCGGGCGACTCCTTCAGCGCCGGTTATCTCGCAGCACGCCTGCAAGGGGCCGACGTCACCGACGCCGCCCGGGCAGGCCACCGCCTGGCGGCGGCCGTTATCCAGTATCCGGGGGCCATCATTCCCCCCTCCCACATGCCATCACTCAAGGAAACGCACCATGTCTGATCTCATCGCCCGCCTCGAAGCCCTCAAGGTGATCCCCGTCATCGCGCTGAAAGATGCTGCCCAGGCCGTCCCTCTCGCCCGGGTGCTGGTGGAAAATGGCCTGCCCGCCGCCGAGGTGACCTTCCGCACCCCCGCCGCCGCCGAGGCCATCCGCCAGATACGCGCGGCCTACCCGGATCTGCTGATCGGGGCCGGCACCGTGCTCAACCGCGAGCAGGTGGATGCGGCCGTTGCGGCGGGCGCCGACTTCATCGTCAGCCCCGGCTTCAACCCGACCACGGTGCAGTACTGCCTGGACAAGGACGTCACCATCATCCCCGGGGTCAACAACCCCAGCCTGGTGGAGCAGGCCATGGAGATGGGGCTGCGCCACCTCAAGTTCTTCCCGGCCGAGCAGTCTGGCGGCACCGCCATGCTCAAGGCCCTGGGCGCCGTCTATCCGGTGCGCTTCATGCCCACCGGCGGCGTGACGCCGGCCAATCTGAAGGAGTATCTGGGGCTGAATGCCGTGATCGCCTGCGGCGGCACCTGGATGGTGCCGGCCAAGCTCATCGACGAGGGCAGGTGGGAAGAGCTGGCCGCCCTGGTAAGAGAGGCAGTGGCGGCCCTGTGATCATCGGTTGAGCGTGGGAAGGTCTGCCCTCCCCCGGATGTGTTGAAGAGCCACTTCCCGCGAAGTGGCTTTTTTATGCCCTGCAAGGGCTGGAGATCAATGTGCGGTGCGGTTGCAGCAGTCTGCCAGCGGCTTATTCCCCTGCGTCATCGGGCGTCAACACCAGCCTGCGCCAGGGCCCCGTGATGTCGCAATGACCCGTCTCTTCGGTGTTCTCCCAGCCCAGGCGATGATAGAAAGCCATCGCCGTGGTGTTGCGCATGGCCACCTTGAGGGAGGCCGGGGAGGGGTATCCGGCCAAGCCGGCGGCAAGCAAGGCCCGCCCCATGCCCTGCCCATGCCAGTCCGCCACCACGTAGAGATGATGCACGAAGCTCTCGGCCCCCCAGATGGAGACGAATCCGCACGGGCTGCCCCCTTTCTCCGCCACCCAGATCTCCTCGCCCCGGGTCTGCTCGGCAAAATCCTCGAGCCGGAACAGGGCGGGATCAACCCAATGGAAGGCCTGGCGCCTTCCCTTGAGGAAGAGCTGCGCCAGCATGGGCTCGTCAGCTTCCGTCATCATTCTGATCATGACACCATCCTTGCGTTGCGTGCTTGTCGCTTCCCACTCTCGATGGATCCCGCCGTGCTGTCAAATCGGCAATGTGGACCCTCTTGAATACGTAACCGTGTGACACAGGGCTGCCTATTTTATCGCCTCAGGGGCTATACTGCCGAGGTCCCGTCCATGACTGGTTTGAGGTTCACTGATTTATGGATAACAAGCAAATTGAAGGCAGTATTCTGGTACCCGCCCACATTGACGATGTCTGGCGGGCCTGGACCACGGAGAGCGGGCTGCGCAGTTTTCTGGCGCCGGAGTGCCTCATGGTCCCGGAACCCAACGGACCGTTCGAGATCTATTTCAGACCCGATGCTCCCCTCGGCGAGCGTGGCAGCGAAGGGTGCCGGGTGATGGCGGTCATGCCCCATGATCTGCTCAGCTTCAGCTGGAATTTCCCTCCCCAGTTTCCCCACATTCGTCAGCAGAAGACCCAGGTCAGCCTGCGCTTCGTGCCGGAGGGCCAGGGCACCCGGCTCCACTTCCTGCAGACCGGCTGGGCGCAGGATCCAGACTGGGACCAGGGTTATGCCTACTTCCGGGAGGAGTGGCTGGAACTGAGTCTGCCAAGGCTACAGTACCGTTTCACCCACGGCCCCATCGACTGGAACAACCCGCCGGGCAAGCAGCAGCTGAAATCCCTGGCCCAGTGACGTCCATTCAAGCGATGGGCATGGCATGAAAAAGGACCCGCTCAGGGTCCTTTTTCATGGATGGGCAGGCGGTCACTCCACCGGCTCTTCATCGAACAGGGGGTGATAGAGCACCTCGCCCCTTACCCCGTCGAGCCCGCCGGGTTGCAACTCCATCGCCATAAAACACTCCGTCGGCACCTCGTAGATGCAGTGCAGGCCGAAGTCGCTGGCAGGCCGAAACCCGAAACGGGCGTAGTAGGCAGGATCCCCGAGCACCACCACCGCCTTCCAGTCCATCTCCAGTGCCGTGTCCAGCCCTTCCCGCACCAGATCCGAGCCAATGCCCTGTCCCTGCCAGTCGGGATGCACGGCCACGGTTGCCAGTCCCAGCCAGGGCCCTTCCTGTCCCTCAATGGTGATCGGGCTCAGCATCAGGTGCCCCATGAACTCGTACTCTTCCTCCTCGACCATGGTGACCACGGCGGCCCCACATTCTCGCAGGCGGTTGACCAGTTCGGCCTCGTCGGGACGACCAAAGGCGGCACTCACCAGCTCATAGACTGGCAGCATGTCGCCGGGACGCTCGGTTCTCAACATACAGCGTTACTCCTCGTACAGCAGGGCGGCCATTATTCCACAGAAGTGGGGCGCCTCTTCACTGCCTTTGTCTGAAAATGGGAGGGCGGACTCAGGAAAACGCCTGACAGACCCCGCACCAGGCTTCGCGATGACCGCCCTTGCGCAAGCCATCAGCGTCCGTCGTCAGGCTGTCGCAATCGCCGCAGATAGGCGAGGCCCAGATCCCCGCACTCCTTGAGCAGGGCGCCACCACCATGGGCCTGCACCCCGGGTGCCTCTGGCGCCAGCATGGCCAAGGGATAGCGCCGCACCTTCAGCCCGCTGAGTGTCTGCTCGTCCTTTGTCACCTCCCCCACCATGAAGAGCGCCACCCCCTCACCGTGCAGTATGGCCACGACCACCTCCTCGTCATCCAGCCAGGGGGCCAGCACCTCTTTGCGTGCATCCGTCAGGCGCGCCGGGCGATCCAGCCGCCAGTGATCGAGCACGAGGGCGCCATCGGCCGGATCTGGCCGACGCCCGTCATGGTGCATGCCAGTCTTTTCCATCACCCGGCCTGAGGCGAGGTTGCCCGGCATGTGGCGGGCGGTGAGGGCAGGCAGGTGCCACTGCTCGAAGGCAAACGCCCTGACCAGGCTCGCGGCCCGGGTGGCCAGCCCCCTGTTCTGCCAGGGCACGCCGACCCACCATGCCAGCTCCCCGTGCCAGTGCAGGGAGAGAGAGCCGACCAAGGGAGCGGGCTCGTCTTCACGCCCCTGGGGCAGAGTCAGGGCCCAGGTGCATCCCAGCCCGAGAGCAGCCTTGCGCCCGCTCAGGGCAAGCCAGTCCCGCGCCGCCTCCGGCGAATAGGGGTGGGGGATGTTGAGGGTATAGCGGGCGAGCGCCGCATCCGAACAATAACGCAGGATGGCGCTCTCATCGCCGGGCAGCAGGGGGCGCAGCACCAGCGCGTCCTGCCCGCCAGGCTCGCGCAGCACCGGGGTCATCAGGCGGCGGGCAAGCAGGCGTTGCAGGGCAACCCCGAGGTCGTCATCGGCACCGAGGCGATGATCCGCCCCCGCGGGCCCCAGGGTGAGCAGGCCGCTCTCTCTGGCCAGGGTCAGCAGGGAGCCGGAGGCAGCGATCAGGATCTGCCGGTCCGGCTGTGTCGCCATCAGCGGGGAGGCGGCCTCCCCCAGCCAGGCGGCAAGCAGGTCGCGGGCACGGAGAATGCCATCTGGCGGGCTGACCGACCAGGGAGCCATCTCCCTCGCCTCCCCTTTGCCAAGCAGCAGCCACCAGCGGTTTCCCTGGTGCTGCCAAGCCTGCAACGCCGCTTGCCAGGAGGGGCGCCAGAGCGCACCCTCGATCAACAGATCCATTCCTTCCCCCACATCCGCCCCCCGGATCAGGCACCGGGTGCCCGGGCGGCACCACACTCCTGTCTGAGGCAGCATAAGCAGCTGCCAATGAGTTGTTAAACCATATGTTTACCATGGTTAAACGACATACCCCATGAAAAAATGCCATATGGCTGACTTGATGGCGGTCACATTCCTTCCCCTCCTCGCTTCCTATCATGCCCCCATCATGGCGTGACCAAAGACGCCCATGAAGGACAACGGATAACAAGAGAACACACTATGCAGCCAACCAGCCCACTCAAAACGGTAGTAGTCAGTACCCTGGCGACCGCCCTGCTGATGTTCGTGGCCCAATCCCTCATCGGGAAGCAGGAGATCAGACTCGGCATCGCCATCATCCCCATCCTGCCCATGCTCTTTGCCGTCATCATCGGCATGATCGTCTCCGCCAAGCCCGTCAAGGATCGCATTCCCGGCTGGAAGAGGCTCTTCACCGAGCGAGAAGAGGGCTTCTGCGGCAAGATGGTGGGTTTCAGCCTGCTGATCCTCGGGACCCAGTATGCGGGGATGATCATCCCCAACCTCAAGATGATCCTGAGCGTCGGCGTACCGCTCTTCCTGCAAGAGATAGGCAACCTCCTGCCCATCCTCATCGCCATTCCGCTGGCGGTGAAGTTCGGCTTTGGCCGCCGCGCCATCGGGGCCTGCTCCTCCATCAGCCGTGAACCCTCGGTCGCGGTGATCCAGGGCAAGTTCGGCACCGGCTCCCAGGAGTACATCGGCGTGCTCGCCATCTACCTGTGCGGCTCCGTCATCGGCACCCTCTGGTTCAGCGTGCTCGGCAGCATTGCCCCCCTCACGGGGCTGCATCCCCTGGCCCTGGCCGCCGGGTCCGGCGTGGGATCCGGCTCCATGCTGAGCGCCGCCTCCGGTGCCCTCATCAACGGCCTTGATGAGGCGATGGCCCAGCAGGTGCTCAGCATCGCCGCCGCCTCGAACCTGCTCTCGTCGGCCCTGGGAGCGCTCTCCCTCACCTATCTGGGTCTGCCGCTCGCTGAAAAAATCTATGCCCTGACCGCCAAAGGAGAGAAAGCATGAAAAGCATCGTGATGGATATGCGCTTCGTCTTCCTGGCGATCCTGCTGGCCATGTTCACCCAGACCCTGACCTCGGGCCTGCCGCTGTGGCAGATGGGGGACAGCTTCATCGCCATGTCCCTGGTGGTGTTCGCCTCCCTGGTGACCAAGCGCTACCTGCCCTCCTCCCTGCCGGCCTTTGCCTATGCCTATGCCACCATAATCGGCATTCTCATCTGCCTGCCCGAGACCCCGGTGCGCGGCCTCTTCATCGATGCCGTGGCCAAGATCTCCTTCCTCTCCTGCTGCGTGCCGCTCCTGGCCTTCGCCGGCCTCTCGGTGGGCGGTCAGCTGGAGGAGCTCAAGAAGATGTCGTGGAAGGTGATCCTCATCTTCATGATCGTCTCCACCTGCTGCTTCTTTGGCGCCTCCCTGGTTGCCCAGCTCGGTTTCTCCATTCAAGGGATCATCTGATGAACCACTACCATATCGAACCTGACCTGTTGGCCCTGCGCGACTTCAGCTACGAAGTGCGCCACCACCTGCACCGCATCCCGGAATACTCCGGGGCCGAGTTCAAGACCTCTGCCTACTGCCGTGGGTTGATGGAAGAGTTCGGCTACAGGATCACCCTGTATCCCGGCTTCACCGGTTTTCACGGGGATCTGGCGGTCGACCCCACCCTGCCCACCATTGCCTTTCGTGCCGACATGGATGGCCTGGAGATGCACGACATGAGCGAGGTGGCGTTCAAATCCACCCATGAGGGGATGGCCCACAACTGCGGCCACGACTCCCACATGGCGATCGCTCTGACCGCCGCCAGGTTTCTGGCCGCCAACCGCGATCGCCTGCGGTACAACGTCCGCTTCATCTTCCAGATGGCGGAAGAGGACATGCGCGTCCCCGGTGCCGAAAAGATGGTGGAGCTTGGCTGCATGAAGGGGGTGGACGAGGTCTATGCCCTGCACAACGACGGCGCCATGGAGACGGGCACCATCAAGTTCAACCAGGGGGTCATGTCCTCCTGGGGGTCTGCCTGGACGCTCGATGTGCACGGCATCTCCGCCCACGGCTCCACCCCCCACAAGGGGCTGGATGCCATCCGGGAGGCGGTGCGGATCATCGAGGACATGGACTACATCGTCGCCAAGCGCACCAGCCCGTTCAGCCCGGCGGTCTTTGGTTGCGGCATGATCAACGGCGGCACCATTCCCAACGCCATCGCCGATCATGTGCAGGCCCGTGGCACCATCCGCGCCATGGACGCCGAAACCGACCAGATCCTGAAAAACAGCTTCAGGGACATCATCGCCCAGAGCGAGCTGCGCGGCTTCAAGACCACCATGGTCCATGCCGGCTACCCGGCAGTGGAGAACCACCCCCAGGCCTGCGAGCGCCTGCAACAAGCCGCCTCGGATGTGTTGTCCAGCGACGGGATCAACGCAAAGGGCCAGCCCATGACCGGCAGCGAGGACTTCAGCTACATGATCAACGCCACGCCAAGCCGCATGGGGGCCATGTTCTTCCTCGGCAGCGGCAATCAGGCCAAGGGGATCTGCAACTACCTGCACGCGAACCCCTATTACCTGGACGACGACTGCCTGCTGGTGGGAGCCCAGATCTTCGTCAATCTGGCGACCAGGGTCGACTGACGGGCCAGGGGGATCTGCCACTACCAGCACCACGTCAATCCCCTACTACCCGGACGACGACTGCCTGCTGGTGGGAGCCCAGATTTTCGTCAATCTGGCGACCCGTACCCCCTAAGCAGCAAGGGGGCTGCCGCCCCCCGAGGCCCTGCTGGATGATGGCGATCTGCTGCTCGGCACCCGGAGCGCCGTCAATCTGGTGACCACGACAGCCGGGAGAGAGGGATCACCGGGAAAAGGCAGCACAGGACACCACTTACCACAAAAAGAGAGGCCACTGGCCTCTCTTTTTTGCCTCTATGCAGCACATCTGACTCCCCCTGACGGCCTTCAGAGCCAGGGCAGGGTCGCAGACGGGGCGGGCGTTCCCTGGTTGAGCAGCGCCAGCTGCACCGCCTCCCGGTTCACATGGGGGGCATAGAGGTGGATGAAGTCGTACATGTAGTCCCGCAGGTGGGCATGCCTGCGCAGGCACACATGGGCCACGCTCGAGGCGATCAGATGATCGATGTTGAGGCAGACCAGGCTCTCCCTGTCCCCTTCGTCGAACGCCGAGGTGGCGATCACCCCGACCCCCATCCCCAGGCGCACATAGTGCTTGATGATGTCGCTGTCGGTGGCCGTCAGCACGATGCGGGGGCTGAGGCCATGGCGACCGAACGCCTTGTCCATCTTGGATCGGCCGGTGAAACCGAACACATAGGTGATGAGGGGATACCGGGCCAGATCCGCCATGGCCAGCGGCTGGCAGTCCAGCAGCGGATGGCCGTGGGGCACCACCACGCTGCGCCCCCAGCGATAGCAGGGCACGGTCGCCAGCTCGTCGAACAGGTGCATGGACTCGGTGGCGATGGCCATCTCCACATCCCCGTTTTGCGCCATCTGCGCCAGTTGGGCAGGGGCTCCCTGATGCAGCTGGATGCTCACCTCGGGGTAGCGGCGGGAGAATTCGGTAATGACCGCCGGCAGCTTGTAGCGGGTCATGGTGTGGGTGGTGGCGATGCGCAGCACCCCGCTGGTGGCCAGCTGATCCCCGAGGGAAAGCTGACCAATCTGCTCCACCTGGGCCACCACTCCCCTGGCCAGCCCCAGCTCCTCTTCCAGCATCTTCATCTGCTTGCTGAGGGTCGGCTGGGAGGTATAGAGCTTCTCCGCCGTCGCCGAGATGTTGAAGTTGTTCTTCACTATCTCGGTGAAGTTCTTGAGCCGGGCGATGTTCATCAGGGCGCCAGGCGCTCGATGTGCCAGCCGTCCCCCTCGCGGGTGTAATAGAAGCGATCGTGCAGACGATGCTCCCCGCCCTGCCAGAACTCGACGGTGTCGATGCGCACCCGGAAACCACCCCAGAAGCTCGGCAGCGGCACCTCGCCATTGGCAAACTTCTGTTTGAGTTCGAGGAACTTGGCCTCCAGCACGCCACGGGCCGAGATGCGGGTCGACTGTTTGGAGACCCAGGCGGCGATCTGGCTGTCCTTGGGACGGCTGTGGAAATACTTCATCACCTCGAAGGTGCTCATCTTCTCCACCCGGCCGGTCACGTGTACCTGTCTGTCCAGGGTATGCCAGGGGAAGAGCAGGCTGATACGGGGGTTGCCCTCCAGCTGATGCGCCTTGCGGCTGCCCATGTTGGTGTAGAACACCATGCCTTCGGCATCGTAGTGCTTGAGCAGCACGGTGCGCTGCCAGGGCTGGCCATCGGCATCCACGGTGCCCACCACCATGGCGGTGGGATCGGTCAGTTTGGCCTCGCACGCCTGGGCCAGCCACTTCTCGAACAGGGCGAGGGGCTCGGCCGGCAGATCGGCCCGGTGCAGTCCACCCCTGGTGTATTCGCGACGCAGATCAGCCACATCCATCATCTTGATTTTCCTTCTCTCTTTCTCTGCCGCCCGTGCGGCGATGGGTGCAGGCATTGTGCGACGAGCGCGCCATGGGTACAAGCCTCGGGGCGGCCAAATGGCGGAGCAAAAAGAGAGGGAGGCTCATGCCTCCCTCTTTATGCCGATGACCGTCAGCCTACTGCTTGCCGTCAACTGGCGGGCAATGGGCCAGCATGCGCCGGTTGTAGTCCGCCGCATAGGCGCTCAGCCTGGCGTGGGCCTCCTTCTGATCCGGCTTGATGACATCGCCGAAGCCGTCGAGGTAGCGCACACCGCAGCGCGCCTTGGCCGCAGCCTGCTGATCCGCCGCGATCCCGGGCGCCACCTCGCCGCGCCCGGCCCGCACGATCAGCCGGTAATCCTGCCTGGCAAGGCTGGCGCTGACCGCCTGCTCCAGGGTGTCTGCATCGGCCTGACAACCGCCGAGCAGGGTGAGCAGCAGCACCCCGGCCAGTCTCATGCCCGCCTCCGCTGCCAGCCCAGCAACGCCAGGGCCAGGGTCCAGAAGCCGAGGGCACCGCCGCCACCGCTTCCCCCCTCTTCACCGCGCTGGGTGACCGAGAGCTTGAGGGGACTGATGGCGAAGAAGATGTTGTCGCTGCACGCCACCTTCAAACGGGCAGTGCCATCCTGGCCCGCCGGAATGGTGACGCTCGCCGAGCCCGAGTTGGGTTTGCCGCTGGCAAGGGAAGTCCAGTTTGCCCCCTCGTCCCGGGTCATGAAAAGATCCACCTTGCTGCAGTTGATGGGGACGGCATTGGTGCCGGCCACTTCCCAACTGATGGTCTGCGTCTTGCCCGCCCCCAGGGGGGTCACCACCGGGCTGGTCAGGGCAAAGGCCTTGCCGGTGTTGACCACCTGGATCTTCATGTCATCGCTGGCGACACCGCCCTTGCCGTCCCGCGCCGTGAGGCGGAAGTTCAGGTCCCGGTTGGTGGCAGGCCAGGCCTCCCCTATTGCCAGGGTGTTGGTGAGCAGGGAGGTGAGACTCGGCAGGGTGCGCTCCGGCACGCTGGTCGGCGCCACGAAACGGAACAGCGGGCGGCTGCCGTCGTCCACCATGGTGGCCGGACTGCTCGACTCCGTCCCCAGATCGATCTGCTCCCAGGTGTAATTCAGCGGATCGCTGTCAAAATCGGCCCCCGCCCCCTTGAGCACGAAGGGGGTGTTGGCAGGGATGACGTAGTCATTGCCTGCCGCCACCTGGGGCGCATTGTTGACCAGCGCCAACGGGGTGCCGCAATTTGGCACCGTGGCCATGTGGGCCCGCATCTGCTCGATGGACTTGCTGTGGAAATAGGGCAGGCTGTTGGCCTGCAGGTTCTCCTTCCCGCAGATCCCCGCATAGGCCATGATGGAGCTGCCGCTGCCCGGCTCCCAGGCCTGGCTTGGTTCCCGGTTGCCGCCGCCACAACTGCCTGTGGTGCCGTTGAAGGTGTGGTCTGCCCCGAACTGGTGACCAATCTCGTGGGCCACGTAGTCGATGAAGAAGGCATCCCCCACCGGCTCGGAGGAGCCCGTCATCCCCGCCGATTTGTCAGGGGTGCAGAGTACGCCCAGTCCCGCCAGGCCACCGCCACCGGTATTGACCACATGGCCGATGTCGAAGGCCCCCAGCCCCTTGGTCAGGGCATCGGCCTGCACCTGCATGTTGGCATCCACATCGCCGTCATCATTGTTGAAGGGATCGTTCGCCACGTCGGTGAAGATGATGGTGTCGTTGCCGCTGGCCAGCTGGAATTCGGCCGCCACGTCACGCTGGTAGACCTCGTTGACCCGGTTGAGCAGGGTGGTGATGGCGCCAAGACCCGCCTCCACGGTACCGCCGTGATACTGGGTATACTCCCCCGCCGCCGAGATGGCGATGACATAACGCTTGCGCTCGTTGCCATCCACCAGCACCTGGCGGGCCAGCTTTTTGGCCTCGCCCCCGATCACCTTGTCCGCCTCTTCTTCCAGCCGGCTGTGGGCATCCTGCTGGTAATAGACGGCATAGCCTTCCCCATTGCGAAGGGGATCGACGAACACCATCTTCCCTTCATGGCTGAACATGGCGTGGAATCCCTGGGGACCGAGATCGAAGCGCCCGGTCTCGCCCGGCGCCGCTTCGTTGTACCCCTTGAAGGCCTGGATATCGGGATATTTGGCGGCCAGATCCGCCGGCAGCAGATCATAGGGTTGCAGACTGAAGGTCACCTCCTTGCCATCCGGCAGAGGCAGAGTCAGGCGGCGCTCGCCCCCCTTCAGGGCAGCCAGGTAATCGGTGGAGACGGTGACGATGCGATACTGGCTGGCCCTCACCTCGTACCCATCGGCGGCGGTGGCCCGCGCCGTGACCGTATGCCACTCGCCGGCCATCAGGTTGCCGGACGTCATCAGACCCGCCACCAGCACCGCCAGCGGAGAATATTTCATCAACTGCATCTTTTTAATTCCTTTTTAAACGGATTCACCTGAACTGCCACGGCATCATTTGCCCGCTGGTCCGATTAGTCCAGCAACATCCTCTGTACATTCCCCGAATGGGGAAGGTTGCACCAATGCAGACTAGCCCCTATCATGGCGCGGATTTGTCCGTTCCAGAACCCCTCTTCGACGGGGCCGGTTCACTCTTTCTTTGGCCAAGGTTAATCTCATGCTCAAGTCCCCACTGTTGCCCCGTTTCGGGGATCTGGTCGTTGCCATTGTTGACGATGTGCTGGGTCAGGGTCTTACCCTCGACCGCGCCTATGCACGTCACTTCTCCGGCATCGAACTCAAACCGCAAGAACAGGCAAGGATTGCCCTGGTCACCGGCGATCTGCTGCGCCGCCTCAGCCTCTACTGCTTCCTCACCGGCATCCAGGTCCGTCAGGCGGAGAAGAATGTCTGGCCGCTGCTGCACAGCTGGCACGCCTTCCACAAGATAGATCAGCCCAACCACCCGACCCTGGATCGCTTCAACGAGGAGGCGTTCCGCCGCCGCCTGACCGAGGCCAAGAAGAACCCCGTGCTGATGGACGGCTGCCCTGCCTGGCTGGAAAAGCTCGGCAGCGAGCAACTGGGCGACGCCTGGCCGGCCGAGCGTGCCGCCCTGGCCTGGATGCCCAAGCGTTACCTGCGGGTCAACACCCTCAAGTGCACCCGGGACGAGCTGCAAGCCATGCTGGCCAAAGAGCATGTCACCACAGTGCCCGTCGACGGAGTGGAGACCGCCCTGCAAGTGACCTCGGACGCCGCCCTGTTCCGTACCCAGGCCTTTGCCGATGGCTGCTTCGAGCAGCAGGATGCCGGCTCCCAGCTGGTGGCCGCGGCCCTCGACGTCAAGCCCGGCATGCGGGTCATCGACGCCTGTGCCGGTGCCGGCGGCAAGACCCTGCACCTGGCCGCCATGATGCAGGGCAAGGGCCGTCTGCTGGCCATGGACGTGGAAGAGTGGAAACTGGAGAACCTCAAGCAGCGCGCCCGCCGCGCCGGTGCCCACAACGTGGAGACCCGGGTCATCACCAGCAGCAAGACCGTCAAGCGCCTTAAAGAAAGCGCCGATCGCGTGCTGCTGGACGTCCCCTGCTCCGGCCTTGGCGTGCTCAAGCGCAACCCGGATGCCAAGTGGCGCGACACCGCCGAGCGCCTGCCGGTGCTGGTCGCCCTGCAAGAGGAGATCCTGCAGCGCTACAGCCAGATGGTGAAGGTGGGCGGCCTGCTGGTCTACGCCACCTGCTCCATCCTGCCCGAGGAGAACCGCCAGCAGGTGGACAAGTTCCTCGCCGCCAACGAGCACTTCCGCCTGATCGGCGATCACAACGTCAGCCCGGCCGAGACCGGCTTCGACGGCTTCTACATGGCGCGCCTCGAGCGCATCGCTTGATGTCTGTCGTGGGCACAAAGAAAAGGGGAGCCAATGGCTCCCCTTTTTACATGGTATGAATGCGGCCTTATTCGGCGGCAGCGTCATCCTGCTTGTGCTTGGCGGCAGTTTCCTTGATCAGGGTCTGCAGCTCGCCGGCCTGGAACATCTCGATCATGATGTCGCAACCACCGACCAGCTCGCCCTCGACCCACAGTTGCGGGAAGGTGGGCCAGTTGGCGAATTTCGGCAGCTCGGCGCGGATGTCCGGGTTCTGCAGGATGTCGACATAGGCGAAAGGCTCGCCGCAGGACATCAGGGCCTGCGAGGCCTGGGCAGAGAAACCGCAGCTGGGCAGCTTGGGGGATCCCTTCATGTAGAGGATGATGGGATTCTCAGCCAACTGCTGTTTGATCTTTTCAATAGTTTCCATAAATGCCTCACTGGAGCGATTTCGGCGGCCATTCTACTGCAATCCGGGCAGACCACAAACTGGCAAACCGTTGCGAATGAAAGAAGTCATGCATCAATACGCCGCAGCTTGATCCGGATCATGGCAAGAATCAAGGGTTGTTCGCCCATCTTTGATACTGCTACAATCGACGGGCTTTGGGCCGTCTGGCCCCCTCATTTCAAGAACAATTCTTTTCAAGATAGAAAAGAGTACGCAATGTCTTGCAACCGTCGCCTTCGCACGGACCAGCCAATGGAGAGTAGAAAATGGCTTTCGAACTTCCCGCTCTGCCCTATGCAATCAATGCTCTGGAACCGCACATCTCCCAGGAAACTCTGGAATACCACCATGGCAAGCACCACAACACCTACGTGGTCAACCTGAACAACCTGGTGCCGGGTACCGAGTTTGAAGGCAAGTCTCTGGAAGAGATCATCAAGACCTCCACTGGTGGCGTCTTCAACAACGCTGCCCAGATCTGGAACCACACCTTCTACTGGCACTGCCTCTCCCCGAACGGCGGTGGCGAGCCCACTGGCGCCCTGGCCGATGCCATCACCAAGGCCTTCGGCTCCTTCGCCGAGTTCAAGGATGCGTTCACCAAGTCTGCCATCGGCAACTTCGGCTCCAGCTGGACCTGGCTGGTGAAAAAGGCTGACGGCTCCCTGGCCATCGTCAACACCTCCAACGCCGGTTGCCCGCTGACCGAAGCCGGTACCACCCCGCTGCTGACCGTCGACCTGTGGGAACACGCCTACTACATCGATTTCCGCAACCTGCGTCCGAAGTACATGGAAACCTTCTGGGCCCTGGTCAACTGGGAATTCGTGGCCAAGAACCTGGCTGCCTGATAAGCCTTTCTTGCCAAAACGCCCCGCACTTGCGGGGCGTTTTTTTATGGTCGAATACCTGCCATCGACAACAAAGGCGCCCGCAGGCGCCTTGTGGAAGATGACCGTGCTTACTGGTCTATCTCGTCCATGTAATCGTCGAGGTTGCCATCATCCGCCGCCTCTGGCTTCTGCTCCTGAAGATCGGGTTTGCGGCCCGTCACCTTGCCATCGTTGTACTGCAAGTAGAAGTCCTTGGTCAGGGCGTAAGGATCCAGCGCGTTGTCGATGATGCGCTCCTGATCGATCAGCTTGGAGCGGGTACCGAGGCCATCCAGCGCCCAGTGCACCACCTTCAGCGGGAAGGTCAGCAGGGCATAGGGGAAGTAGATGGTATCGATGGTATCCCCCACCAGTTGCCGGGTGGTAGTGGGACCGTAGACCGGCACCATCAGATAGGCGCCATCCCCGATGTCGGCCTTGCCGAGCACGGTGTCCATCTCCAGCGTGTTGCGAGCCAGGCCCGCATGCTTGGCCACGTCGAACAGACCGAGCAGGCCCACAGTGGTGTTGAGGGTGAAGCGACCCAGGTTGGTACCGGCTCCTTTCAGATCACCCACCAGCAGGTGGTTTACCATACTGCTCGGCTCGTCGAAGTTGTCCACGAAATTCTCGATGCTGTCCCTCACCCCTTGCGGAACATAGCGGGCATAGCCGTGTACCACGGGGCGCGCCACATAGGGCTCCAGCACGTCATAGTTGACGGCCCACATGGCTCGGTTGGGCCCCTGGAAGGGGTCGCGAGGATCGCTGGCCGTGCTGGATGCACCGGGGCGGCTCGGGGTCTCGCCGAGATCCAGGCTCTCCGGGCCCGGCTTGGGAGGGCCGCCCGCACAGCCCCCAAGCAGCAATGCCACCGCCAATGCTCCTGAACGCAGATACATATGAAAGTCCTAAGATTTTTTTGGGTATTGATATGAATTATACAGGGGGCCCACCCCAAGGGGTGGGCCAAAAGCGTATTAGAGGGCGTGATCGATGCGGATGTCAATCGGCGCTGTGGGGATGGTGCTGGTCGGCACGGTGACCGAAACCCCTTCAAAGGCGCCTTCCTTGTTCATGACGTTGCCACCTTGGGAGAGTCGCGCCTTGAACTGCAGCTCGGCATGGGCCGCCAGCTTGCTCCCCTCCATCATGGCATCCCCGTCCCCCAGGGAGAGGGTGAGCGGGAGATGCGGGCCAGCAATGCGCTTGACCGCGATGGGCATGGGCGGACCGTTGGGGATCACCGCAAAGACGAACAGATGGGCATCTTCCGGCATCTTGATGCCCGGCGCCAGGGTGATGTGCAGGGGGAACTCCCCCTCTTTCACCGCCAGCACTTCGGCTTGTGCCTGGCCTTCGGCAGACGGGGTGGTCACGGCGATGCCACGCTGGCCAAGCTGCTGCCTGGCGTACTCCATGGAGCGCTCCACCATGGTGTAGCGGGCCGAGCCCGGCTCCAGCAGCGGCAACATCCCCTGCCAGCGGTCGAGGGCGGTCTGGAAATCCTCTTTTTGCAGGGCCATGAAGGCGTGGACGGAGCGAGCCTCGATGTTGGCCGGGTCCTCGGCAATGACCGCCTGCAACAGTTGATCCGCACGGGCTTCCTCCCCCGTCATCATCAGGGCCTGGGCATAGGGCACCGCCACCATGGCCTTCTGGGGCGCGAGAGCGTAGGCACGCTCCAGCGCCTCGCGGGCCATCTCGGGATCATTGCCATCCAGGGTCAGGCGCCCCAGCAGCAGCCAGCCACGGTAGTCGTTCGGTTCTTCTTTCAGCCGGGTTCGCAGGGCCAGGGTGAAGTCCAGCAGATCCTGCTCGGTCACCCGGGTATCGCGCTCCACTAGGATGCGGTTGCTGAGCTCCCCCAACCGGCTGCTGGCATCCTGCCAGCGGCTCACCTCCTGCCAGGCGCCGAGCTTGGCGTAGAGGCCGATGCTCACCACCGCCAGCACCAGCACACCGGGGATCCAGATCAGGCTCTTGCCGCCACGGGCGGTCTGCTCCACGTCGGGAATGTCGTCCAGGAGGCTGCGCTGCAGCTCCACCAGGGATTCCGGCTCCTCCGCCAGTATCCCCTGCTCCCGCTCCTCCCCTATCTCCAGCAGGCGCTGGCGATAGAGCTGCTTGTTGAGGGCCGAGCGACTGATGCTCTGCCTGCCCTCGCCGCGCCACAGCGGCACGATCAGCGCCAGGCTCGCCAGCACCAGCAGGGCCGCACCCAGTATCCAGAATGGGGTCATGGTTTCTCTTCCTCTTTGAGCAGGGCGGACAGCCTGGCCTGCTCTTCTGCACTCAGGGTGCCTTCAGGCTGTTGCAAGGGAGCAGGGGCATGGCGGCGGCTTCGCACCACCACGGTGACGACGCCAATCACGATGACCAGCAAGGGGCCAAGCCAGAGGATCAGGGTCGAGGCCATCAGGGGGGGATCATAGAGAATGAAGTTGCCGTAGCGGGCCACCATGTAGTCCACCACTTCCTGCTTCTCCTTGCCCTCGCGCACCATCTGGTAGGTCTTGTCCCGCAGATCTTTGGCAAGCCCGGCGTTGGAATCCGCGATGTCCTGGTTCTGGCACTTGGGGCAGCGCAGCTCCTTAGTCAGCTCGCGAAAGGTCTGCTCCTGGGCGTCGCTCTCGAAGGTGTAGACATCGATGGCGGCGCGGGCCTGTCCGGCGCAGACGAGACCGGCCAGCAGCAACAGGGATGCAATCAGTGTTTTCATCGGGGAGGCCTCACTTCATGGCATCGAAGATGGGTTTGAGGGTACTGGCCCAGACGTCTGGGTTGATGTCCCCCACGTGGCGATAGCGGATGATGCCCTGGCTGTCGATGAAGAAGGTCTCGGGCGCGCCATAGACACCGAGATCCAGCCCCAGCATGCCGTCCGGATCGTAGAGGTTGACCTGGTAGGGATTGCCAAGCTCCGCCAGCCACTTGATGGCCTTGTCACGCTCGTCCTTGTAGTTCATGCCGACGATGTAGATCCCCTGCCCCGCCAGCTCCTTGAGGTAGGTGTGTTCCCCGTAACAGGTCGGGCACCAGGTGGCCCAGACGTTGAGCAGCATGGGGCGCCCCTTGAGGATGCTCCTGTCGTGCTGCTTGCCCAGGTCATAGATGTCCTGCAGGGTGAACACGGGCACCTCCTTGTCCACCATCACGGATTCGAGCTTGGTGGGATCGGAGTAGAGCCCCTTGAACAGAAACACGGCCCCCATCAGAAAGATGATGAAGGGCAGCAGATAGAGCCAGGTCTTCTTGCTCATGCCTTGGCCTCCTCGTCACGACGTCCGAAGCGGTAGCGCTTGTCCAGCATGGCCAGCACGCCGCCGAGGGCCATGAAGACGCCGCCGAACCAGATCCAGCGCACGAAGGGCTTGTAGTAGATCCGTACCGCCCAGGCGCCGTTGTCGAGTTGCTCGCCGAGCGCCGCATAGAGATCCCGGGTAACCCCCGCATCGATAGCCGCCTCGGTCATCGGCATGCGGCTCACGGTGTACATCCGCTTCTCGGGTTTGAGCAGGGCAACCTGCTTGCCATCCCGGTGCACTTCCAGCACGCCCTTGAAACCGTCGTAGTTGGGGCCATTCTTCTCCTTGATCCCGGTGAAGACGAACTCGTAATCGGCGAACTGGACGCGATCGCCGGCCTGCATCCGCAGGTCCTTCTCGATGCTGTAGTTCTGGGTGCAGGCGATGCCGATGATGCTGACTGCGAGCCCCACGTGCCCCAGGATCATGGCCCAGTGGCTGTTGCCAAGCTTGCGCACGCCGGTGGCAAAACCGTGTTTGTGGGTGGCCCGCGCCCAGGTCTCCTGCACGCTGGTGACGATGATCCAGACGCCAAGCCCGATACCGAGCGCAGCCCAGGGTTTGAACGCCTCGGCA
Organism: Aeromonas sp. LsrichE-8G; assembly: GCF_022869435.1. Classification (NCBI taxonomy): domain Bacteria; kingdom Pseudomonadati; phylum Pseudomonadota; class Gammaproteobacteria; order Aeromonadales; family Aeromonadaceae; genus Aeromonas; species Aeromonas sp. LsrichE-8G. Next base: position 40,270 of record NZ_JALIHH010000019.1, on the reverse strand, counting down.
AAGAGTTTGGGCAACAGCAGAGCCGCGGCCAGGCTCAGCACCAGGGCGAGCATCACCTTGCCCTTGAGCTCACCGAGATCCTGGCGGCGCCAGCGGAACAGGGGGCCCACCCCCAGCAGCAGGGCGAAGGGGATGATGAGCCAGCTGTAGATGTGGTTGAAGAAGGGGGTGCCGATGGAGATGCTGCCAAGCCCCAGCTCCTTGTGCACCAGGGGCAACAGGGTGCCGAGCAGCACGGTGAGCAGGCCCGCCACCAGCAGGATGTTGTTGCCAAGGAGCAGGGTCTCGCGGCTCCACAGCTCATGCTTGCCGTGGCTCTTCACCTGGGAGCCCTTGAAGGCGAACAGCAGCAGGGAGCTGCCTATCACCGCCAGCAGGAAGCCCAGGATGAACAGACCCCGGGTCGGGTCCGAGGCAAACGCATGGACCGACACCAGCACGCCGGAACGCACCAGGAAGGTGCCGAGCAGGCTCAGGGAGAAGGCCGAGAGCGCCAGCAGCACGGTCCAGGCCTTGAAGGTGGCGCGCTTCTCGCTCACCGCGAGGGAGTGGAGCAGGGCCGTGCCCGCCAGCCAGGGCATGAAGGAGGCGTTTTCCACCGGGTCCCAGAACCACCAGCCGCCCCAGCCGAGTTCATAATAGGCCCACCAGGAACCGAGCACGATGCCCAGCGTCAGGAAGACCCAGGCCGCCATGGTCCAGGGACGGGACCAGCGCGCCCAGGTGGCGTCCAGACGCCCCGTCATCAGGGAAGCGATGGCGAAGGCGAAGGCCACCGAGAAGCCCACGTAGCCCATGTAGAGCATGGGGGGGTGGAAGATGAGACCGGGATCCTGCAGCAGCGGATTGAGATCCCGCCCGTCCACCGGGAAATATGGCAGGGTGCGGGTGAAAGGATCCGAGGTGAACAGCACGAAGGCGGTGAAGCCCACCGAGATAAGGCCGAGCACCCCGAGTACCCGCGCCACTGCATCGAGCGGCAGGCGGCGGCTGAAGAGGGCTACCGCCGCCGTCCAGCCTCCCAGGGTCAGCACCCAGAGCAGCAGCGAGCCTTCATGGGCTCCCCACACCGCCGAGATGCGGTATTGCAGGGGCAGCAGGCTGTTGGAGTTGGTGGCCACGTACTGCACGGTGAAGTCGTTGTCGATAAAGGCCCAGGTGAGGCACAGAAACGACAGCAGCAGCAGCAGGAACTGGCTGTAGGCGAGCGGGCGGGCCGCCGACATCATGCCAAGACGACCGAGATGGGCCCCGATCAGCGGGTAACTGCCCAGCAGCAGGGCGGTGGCGAAGGCCAGGATCAGTGAGAACTGCCCTAATTCCGGGATCATTGACTATTCCCTCTCGATTGCACGGATAAACCTGCCGATTTGGCGGTATAAAGAAGTGAATTCTTGGCGCATACCGGCATCATTGCTTGGCTCCCTGCAACTGCGCCTCTGTGTATTCGGGCTTGAAGTGCATGCCGTTGGTGGCGTCGGCCACTTCCGGCGGCATGTAGTTCTCGTCGTGCTTGGCCAGCACCTCGAAGGCGGCGACCGTGGTGGCATCCTTGAGGGTGCCCTGGGCGACGATCCCCTGCCCCTCGCGGAACAGGTCCGGCAGGATGCCGTCAAACTCCACCGTCACCAGATGGCCGCCGTTGTCCACCAGCTTGAAGGCTACCTTGAGGCTCTGGGGATCCCGCACCACAGATCCCGGCACCACCAGGCCACCGATGCGCAGGCGCTGCCCCTCCTCGGGCTTGATCTTCTCCGGCCCCTTCCCTTCCACCAGCTCGCTCGGGGTGTAGAAGAGGTCGATGTTCTGGCTCAGGGCATAGAGCACCAGGCCAGTCACGCTGACAAGGCCCAGGCTGATGGCCAGGATGATGGTGAGGCGTTTCTTGCGGCGCGGGTTCATAGGGTGTTCTCCATCTGCTGGGCCGCCTTGCGGCGTGCCTCCCGAGCCTGCTTGTTGCGCAGTTCGCCGAGCAGGCTGCGGGTCTTCAATCGGGTGGAAATGACGATGCCGACCAGGCAGAGCAGGGTCAGACCGAAGGAGAGCCAGACGTAGAAGGCATAGCCTCCCATGGCCATGAAATCACTGAACGAGGCAAAGTGCATGCTTACTTCTCCTGCCTGGCGATGTCGGCGACCCAGGGGCGGTGCCACTCCCGCATCAGCAGCTCATTGCGAAAACGCATCAGGGTCAGGGCACCGAGAAACGCGGCGAACGCCAGGATCATGATGAGCAGCGGCCACAGCATCTCGGGGGAGATGGAGGGTTTGTCAAACTTGGTGATGGTGGCCCCCTGGTGCAGGGTGTTCCACCACTCCACCGAGTAGTGGATGATGGGCAGGTTGATCACCCCGACCAGCGCCAGGATGCCGGCGGCGCGGCCCGCCACCACCTTGTCGCTGAAGGCGTTGTAGAGGGCGATGACACCCAGATAGAGGAACAGCAGGATGAGCTCGGAGGTGAGCCGGGCATCCCACACCCACCAGGTGCCCCACATGGGCTTGCCCCAGGCGGCGCCGGTAAAGAGGGCGATGAAGGTGAAGACGGCGCCCACCGGAGCGATGGCCGCCACCGTCATGTCCGCCATGCGCAGCTGCCACACCAGGCCGATGAAGGCCGCCACCGCCATGGTGGAGTAGGCCCCCATGGAGAGGATGGCGGAGGGCACGTGGATATAGATGATCCGAAAAGAGTCCCCCTGCTGGTAGTCAGCGGGGGCAAAAGCCAGCCCCCAGACAGTGCCTATGATGAAGGCGAGCAGGCTTGTCACGGCAAACCAGGGCAACAGGGTGCCGGCCAGCCCATAGGCACGCTCGGGTTTGGCATAAGGGTGCAACCATTTCCACATAGCTCACAGAACCTTTCAGTTATTAATTCTTAAGTGGCGAGGCCTACCATACCCACGGGGGGGAAACATCATATCCCCCGAAAGCAGTAAGCCGCCATCCCCTTGATCTATCTCAACAATATCGCCAAAAAAACGGCCTCAAAAAAGGACGTCCCACCAAATTAATCAGTTGACGCTGACCCGCAGCGCCGCCGAGATGGCCAGGGGGGTCAAGGTGACGGCCCCCACCAGCATGGCCCCCAGGATGGCGAGCTGTCCGGCATAGGGCAACCCCATGCTCGCCGCGTCGATGGCGGAGGTGGCGAAGATCAGCACCGGAATATAGAGCGGCAGCAGCAGCAGGCTGAGCAGCACGCCCCCCTTGCGCAGCCCCGCCGTCAGCGCCACCCCGACCGCCCCGAGCAGGCTCAGCACAGGGGTGCCGAGGGCCAGGGTGGCCACCACGGCCAGATAGGTCTTCATGTCCAGGGAGAGCAGGATGGCCAGCAGCGGGGAGATGAGCAGCAGCGGCAGGCCGGTCAGCAACCAGTGAGCGATCACTTTGGCCAGGGCCAGCAGCCCGAGCGGATGGGGCATCAGCATCATCTGCTCCAGGGCGCCGTCGCTGAAGTCATCGCGAAACAGCCGCTCCAGGGAGAGCATGGCCGCCAGCAGGGCCGCCACCCAGATGATGCCGGGGGCGATGCGGGCCAGCAGCTGGGGCTCGGGCCCGATGCCGAGCGGGAACAGGGTAATGACGATGAGGAAGAACCAGAGCGGATTGAAGATGTCGGCCCGCTGGCGCAGGGCCATCAGCAGTTCGCGGTGAATAAGGTGGAAGACGGCACGCAGCATGGGCTACTCCTGCAACAGCGAGGACAGGGAGAGGGTCTTGAGACGCCCCTGCATCAGGGTCAGATCCTGGTGGGTGGTGAGCACCACCATGCCCCCCCGGTCCGCATGGGTCAGAAACAACTGCTCCAGCACCCGGACCCCCTGCTTGTCGATGGCGGTGAAGGGCTCGTCCAGGATCCAGAGCGCCGGCCGGTCGCTCAGCCAGAGCCTGGCCAGGGCCACGCGCCGCTGCTGCCCCGCCGAGAGCTGGCCCGCGGGATAGTCCTCGAAACCGGCGAGGCCGACCTGGGCCAGCACCCGCCACAGATCCACCTCGCCCCCGGCTGGGCCATGAAGCTTCTGGTAGAAGGAGAGGTTCTCGAGGGGGGTCAGGGTCGCCTTGACGCCGGGCTGATGGCCCAGGTAGAGCAGGCTGGCATGGTACTCGTCCCGGCAGCGGCGGATGTCCTCCCCGTTCCAGCACACCTCCCCCGCGAAGGGCTGGGAGAGACCGGTCAGCAGGCGCAGCAGGCTGGTCTTGCCCACCCCGTTGGGCCCTTCAATCTGCATCAGATCCCCCGAGCGCACCGCGAAGGAGAGATGTTCAAACAGGGTGCGATCTTCACGTACGCAGCTCAGATTGTTCGCTTGAAGCAGCATGGGGATCTAATCGTTGAAAATGAGGCGGCCTGCATATTAACACAGGATCCGGAGGCGTCTTTTCAAAGATGCCGATAATCAACAAGATTTGTGGGGAAGATCGCGCCCCCACCAAAGAGATTGATGCCAAAGGATTATCCACCGTCCCGGCATCAAGAAAGAGGTGGCCACGGGCCGAACAGAAAGCGGGGAGGCACCGGCCTCCCCGCGACACATACGTCAGCTGCGCCCCTTTCGCAGGGAAATAAGCAGCTCCGCTTCCGCCTGGGGCAACTCGCACTCGCTCATCACCTCGTCCAGATCGGCACCAAGCTCCACCATCTTGGCGGCGCGGCTGTAGAGGCGGCGCTCCGGATCCTGCAACGTCAGCTCCTGCTGGCTGTCGTGGATCTTCTGCATGGCCCCTTCTGCGGCTTGCAGACGCTGACCCATGCCGATGGCACCCGTGTGCAACTCCATCATCTGCTTGCGCAGACTCTCGAGCTGCCCCTGCAGCGCTTCCACCCTGGCCTCGGACTCTCGCTGGCGACGACGGTGCCCCAGGATCCCGTAAAGGGCCAGCACCAGTGCGAGCAAGGACAACCCCAAGGCTGCAAATTCAATCATCAAACCATCACCTTACCGTCACAGGGAGGCAGACAGGTGCCATCGCCCCCGTCCGCACGTTCCCGTCCCTGTTACAGGGAACCAATGTCTTCCCACTCTTCGTCGGAGAGCAGCTTGTTGAGATCCACCAGGATCAGCAGTTGGCCGTCACGGTTGCTGACGCCCTGGATGAACTTGGCGCTCTCCTCGGTGCCCACCGCCGGGGCGGCATCGATCTCGGAGGAACGCAGATAGACCACCTCGGCCACGCTGTCCACCATGATGCCGATTACCTGCTTCTCCGCCTCGATGATGACGATACGGGAGTTCTCGCTCACGTCCCCGGCCGGCAGGCCGAAACGGGAGCGGGTATCGATGACGGTCACCACGTTGCCACGCAGGTTGATGATACCCAGCACGTAGTCAGGTGCACCCGGGACCGGAGCGATCTCGGTGTAGCGCAACACTTCCTGAACCTGCATCACGTTGATGCCATAGGTCTCGTTTTCCAACTGGAAGGTCACCCACTGCAGCACTTCGTCTTCGGCCAGATTCTGTGCAATATTGCGCTTCTCTGTCATCTTCTTGATCGCGAATTCAACTTCGAAGTGCAATTCCCGATTAAAAATCAGGCTGCTTTCAGAAGTTCGTCAAAAACCACCTGTGGCTGTTTAAATCCCAAGCATTTGCGCGGCCTGAAGTTCAGCCGCTTTTCGACGGCTGACAGTGCCTCTGCTGTCACCACACTCAAATCACTGCCTTTGGGCACATATTGCCGCAGCAGACCATTGCTATTCTCATTCTGTCCCCGTTCCCATGCACTGTATGGATGCGCAAAGTACACCTGCGCTTCCAGCTCTGCTGCAACACGTTCATGTTCGACAAACTCGCTACCATTGTCAGCTGTGATGGTATGGACATGTGCCTGGTAGGGTTTCAGCATGCTGATAATGGTGTCCGCCACCGCGCTGGCTGTTTTGCTGGGAACGTATTGAACCAGGTAGAGCCGGCTCTTACGCTCCAACAGACTCACTATTGCACCGCTGCCTTGCTTACCCAACACGGTATCGACTTCCCAATCTCCCACACGGCTCCGCTCATTGACTATCGCAGGGCGTTCATCAATCGATACCGGATTGGGAATGACACTGCGTTTGCTGTTCTTACCCTTGCGATAGCGTTTGTGACCCTGACGCAGATGCCGGTATAGCGTGCCACCGTTGGCCTTGTCGCGTGCCACATAGCGGTATATCCACTCGTGGCTAACCGGGCAGTTAATCATGTCTCCAACGCCACTGATTTGCTCGGGACTCCAGTCCGCGACCAGCGCCATGCAAACAAAGTCGATGGTATCAGACGGGACAGTACGCTTCTGACTCGTCAGCCGTCGTGCCGTGGCAAGTTGGTGAGCCTGCTGCGGCTGATAGGCCTGCCCAGCACAATTACGACGAAGCTCACGACTGATAGTCGATGGATGAACCCCGAGCTGTTTGGCAATGCGGGCCTGTGACAGGCCATGGTCACGGAGGCAGGCAATCTGGTATCGTAGCCCCTCGGTCAACTGCTGGTATTTCATGGTGTATCGCTTTGTTTCTTTGGCGAGAAGAAGCGTACCCTAACTGGTAGTTGACCGCCTCTCTCCTATGCACCATGGGCATTGCACTTATTATCTGAATTCACGCATCTCTAGCCATCCATGAAAGACCGGGTCAGATTGGCAGGGGTTACTTGTTCAGGTCATCATCCAGCCAGTACTTGGAGCCCGAGATGTTGGCGTCAAGCAACAGTCCCTTCTCGCCAATCTGATAGATGGCCATGCCCCCATTGTATTTGGCGGTGAGCTCGGCGCTCTCCTTGCCCGCCACGGCGCCCACCTCGGAGGTGGCTTCCCACCCCTTGCTGACGAAGGCATCGAACCTCGCCCTGTCTTCGAACAGGATCACCTGCTGGTAGAACTTGCCGCCGATCCCGGCCGCAAGACCGGCACCGAACATCTTCATGTAGGTGTGCTTGCCACTGGTGCGATTGACGGCGACCCCGGCCCCCTGATTGGTGTGGATCATCAGGGAGAACTTGCGCGAGTCGAACACCGCATAGCCATAAGCCTTGTCAAACAGCAACTTGGCCGAGGGCTGCTCGTTGAACAGCCGCACCAGGGCGGTATCGGCCATGGTATCGAGGGCGGTTCTCGCCTCCTCCGGGGTCTTGGGCTCGAGCATGGTGTCGAGCTTCTTGTCGGCGGCGGTCAGCCACTCCTTGCCGGTGGCCGCGCTCTCTGCCGTCCAGGCCCCCGCCTTGTTGTAGGCCTCGGCCCCCCAGCTGGACACCGACTCCCAGGTCTCCTTGGAAAAATCGGTGATCCCCTTCCACGCCTCCTTGCTGGTATCGCTCACCGCGGTACCGAGTTCGGAGGCGGCCTCCTTCAGCTTTGCCCAGTCGGCCAGACCGGGGGTTGAGGCCAGCGCCAGTGCCGTGGCTATCACCAGGAATCGAATCTTCATTGTTTCCACCCTCTGTGATGAGTCGAAGGTCACAGTAGCAGATCTGGCGCCTGCCCGTTAAGGGCATCCCCCCGGCGCGGGTCAGACGCTGACGCGCAGGGGCTCAACGAAGCCGTTTGCCCTGACCGTCCACCACCTGCTCGCCATCCTCCTTGGCAAAGGCCCCTTGCTGCGGGTCGGGCAGGATATCGAGCACCACCTCCGACGGGCGGCACAGCCGGGTGCCGAGGGGGGTGACCACGATGGGCCGGTTGATGAGGATGGGATGGGCCAGCATGGCGTCGATAAGCTCATCGTCGCTGAAACGCTCTTCCGCCAGCCCCAGCGCCTCGTAGGGGGGCACGTTCTTGCGCAGCAGATCGCGCACCGGCATGCCCATGGCGGCGATCAGGGCCACCAGCTCGTCGCGGGAGGGGGGCGTCTCCAGATAGTGGATGATGGTGGGCTCCACGCCGCTGTTGCGAATAAGCTCCAGGGTGTTGCGGGAGGTGCCGCACTCCGGGTTGTGATAGAGGGTGATTGCACTCATTTGCCTGTCTCTCATGACTCAAGTGAATAGAAATGGGTTAGCGGCCATCCGTTAGCGATTTGGCCCCGCCTCGTACCAGGGTTTGCTGGCGTTGACCACGCGCACCACCAGCAGCATGACCGGTACCTCGATGAGCACCCCGACCACGGTGGCGAGCGCCGCGCCGGAATGAAAGCCGAACAGGCTGATGGCGGCGGCCACCGCCAGCTCGAAGAAGTTGGAGGCCCCGATCAGGGCGGAAGGGCAGGCCACCGAGTGCTTCTCCCCCACCTTGCGGTTGAGCCAGTAGGCGAGCCCGGAGTTGAACAGCACCTGGATCAGGATGGGCACCGCCAGGAGGGCGATGACCAGCGGCTGCTCCATGATGGCGTTGCCCTGGAAGGCGAACAGCAGCACCAGGGTGAGCAGCAGGGCCGCCACCGACCAGGGCTGGATGCACGTCATGACGCCGTCAAAATGGGCCTGCCCCTTTCTCAGCAAGGCCTTGCGCAGCAACTGGGCGAGGATGACGGGGATGACGATGTAGAGCACCACCGAGGTAAGCAGGGTATCCCAGGGCACGACTATGCTGGAGACCCCGAGCAGCAGCGCCACCAGCGGGGCAAAGGCAAACACCATGATGAGGTCGTTCACCGCCACCTGCGACAGGGTGAAGTAGGGATCGCCGTTGGTGAGGCGACTCCAGACAAACACCATGGCGGTGCAGGGGGCCGCCGCCAGCAAGATGAGGCCCGCCACGTAGCTGTCGAGCTGATCCGCCGGCAGCCAGTCGGCAAACAGCACGCGGATGAAGAGCCAGCCGAGGAAAGCCATGGAGAATGGCTTGACCAGCCAGTTGATGAAGAGGGTGACCCCGATTCCCTTGAGGTGCCCCTTCACCTGGTGCAGGGCGCCAAAGTCGATCTTGAGCAGCATGGGGATGATCATCACCCAGATAAGCAGCCCCACCGGCAGGTTGACCCTGGCCACCTCCATGGCGCCGATGGCCTTGAAGAGACTCGGCAACCCCTGCCCCAGACCAATGCCCACCAGGATGCAGAGGGCGACCCAGGCGGTCAGATAACGTTCAAAAAAGCCGATGGCAGGGGCTGCCTTGGCCTCACAGCTTGCAGACATGATGACTCCCGGTGCGATCCACGCTCGCACCCCAGGTTGAATAGATGAATGACACGGCACATGGGCATCGACAGCCCGGCATGGCCTGTTACGACTCGCCGCAGCAGGGCGACGACCCCTCGGCGCGGGAAGCGCTGCCGGGCCCGGCGGGCAGCAGGCCGCACGCCTCGGGATGACCGGCGCAGCACTCCTCGGTGAGGTAGGCGATCACCCCCAGCATCAGGGGGATGTTGGCGCGATAGCGCAGAAAACGCCCCTCCTGCTCCACTGACAGCAACCCGGCGTTGAGCATCCCCTTGAGGTGAAACGAGAGGGTATTGGGGGCGATGTCGAGCTCGCCGGCCAGCTCCCCCGCGACCCGCCCCTCCAGCCCGGCCTTGACCAGCAGCCGCCACACCTCGAGCCGGATCCCGGATGCCAGCGATTCAAAGACCTTGGTGGCCGTCTCTTTGTTCATGGGTCTCCCCCCTTGGATGCTTCATTTCAACTATACAAGAATTATTGAAATGATCAAAGCGTCACCACCGAGCCGACATCGCGACGGGACGGGTCGCCAGAGGCGCCGCCCCGGCCATGTCGTGCCCACTAGCGGCCTCATGTCAGTCATACGGCTAATATCTGGCCTCTCTTTATAAGGCACTCTTATGACCTTACCCCGGATAATCCTCCCGTTGGCCGCCCCGCCCACCGCGGCGCCCTGCCCCGCCCAAAGCCGCAGAGCCCCCCGGCGCCGGATGCGCCTCAAGACGATGAAACGAGAAATGGCCCCAGGCCCCGCCATCAGATGACGGGGTCTGGGGAATCCGGGGGAAGCCGGGGAGGAGAGAGAGGCGCAATCAGGTGATCACGGGATCCCGATATTGCCGATGGATGGCACAAAACGCCTCCCGGCTTTGCAGCGCCGCCGCGACGCAGACAGGGTCGAACTGGCTGCCGGCATGGGTCTTGAGGTATTCGAAGGCCGTTTCGAGGGGCCAGGCCTGCTTGTAGGGGCGCTCGCTGGTGAGGGCGTCAAACACATCCGCCACCGCGACGATGCGGGCTTCCAGGGGGATCGCCTCCCCCGCTAGGCCTTCCGGGTAGCCCTGACCGTCGAAACGCTAGTGGTGGTAGGCGATGATGTTCTTCAGCATGTCGGTGTGATGGATGCCGTCGAGGCCGAACTCGCGGATCATCAGGGCGATCATCTCCCGCCCCTTGAAGGGGTGGGTCTTCATCACCCCGTACTCCTCGGCCGTGAGCTTGCCCGGCTTGAGCAGGATGGCGTCGGGCACCGCAATCTTGCCGATATCGTGCAGCTCGGAGAAGAGGTGAATGAACTCCACCTCCTCGTCACTAAAGGGGTAATGGGCCGCCACCTCCCGGGCGATGAGCCGCGAATAGGCCGACATCCGGTGCAGGTGATTGGCGGTCTCCTCGTCCCGGTAGCGGCTGAACTCCCGCACCGTGGTCAGGGCCCCGTTCAGGGTCTGGATGGAGAAGAACTCCACCGCGATGATGGCCGCCAGGATCTGGGCATAGGCCGCCAGCTCACCGCAAATGGCGCCATCGAAGTAACCGGGCTCTTTGGCATCGCAAAACAGAAAGCCGAACAAGCGACTGTTGAGCAGCAGCGGCTCGGTATAGCTCGACGCGTACCCGGCAGCCAGCACTTTGCGGCTGTGCTCGGAGGGGGAGCCCAGCAGGGAATCCAGGGTGTCGAGCACCCTGGGCTGCTGGTGCTCGGCCAGGTAGCGCAGGGAAGGCACCTCGCTCAGCCTGACCTCGTACTGCAACAGCGGCGAGCCCCCGTCCGTGCTGTGGGCAAAGGTCTTGAGCTGGTCCGTCTGCGGGTCGTAGATGGCGATCGCCACCCGGCTCAACTTGTCAAACCGCTGCCTGAGGGTGGCGTGCACATTCTGCACTTTCTCACCAAATGAACTCTCCATCCCGCACATCCTTCTGATAGGCCTGTTGGGAGTATAGTGACACCCGTTTTGCCCCTCCTGCCAAATGGTGACGGCGCACAGGGATCGTGATCCCGCCCGCACCGGCGACGGCCCCCTCCCTGCCCGTGGTCATGTCACGCCCGCCCCACCCCGCTTCCCCGGGCAAAGAGATTGTTCGCTTCCGACGTGTCGGCTGTATAGTTTTTGGTTAGCCATTCCGGTAAAATCCGCGCCCTTGAATAAGAGCCACCTAAGAGTGATTGAGCGATGTCCAACACAAAACAGGCCCCCAAAGTAGGATTCGTCTCCTTGGGTTGCCCCAAAAACCTGGTCGATTCCGAACGCATCCTGACCCAGCTGCGTACCGAAGGGTACGACGTGGTGCCCAGCTATGACGATGCGGAGCTGGTGGTGGTCAACACCTGCGGCTTCATCGACAGCGCGGTGCAGGAGTCCCTGGAAGCCATCGGTGAAGCCCTGGCCGAGAACGGCAAGGTGATCGTCACCGGCTGCCTCGGCGCCAAAGAGAACCAGATCCGCGAGATCCACCCCAAGGTGCTCGAGATCACCGGTCCCCACGCCTATGAAGAGGTGCTGGGCCACGTCCACAAATACGTGGAAAAACCCACCCACAACCCCTTCACCAGCCTGGTGCCGGCCCAGGGCGTCAAGCTGACCCCGCGCCACTACGCCTATCTCAAGATTTCCGAAGGCTGCAACCACCGCTGCACCTTCTGCATCATTCCCTCCATGCGCGGGGATCTGGTGAGCCGCCCCATCGGCGAAGTACTAGCCGAGGCCAAGCGCCTGAAAGAGGCCGGCGTGAAGGAGATCCTGGTGATCTCCCAGGACACCTCCGCCTACGGCGTGGACGTCAAGCACCGCACCGGTTTCTACGACGGCATGCCGGTCAAGACCAGCATGGTGGCCCTGTGCGAAGAGCTGGCCAAGCTCGGCATGTGGGTGCGCCTGCACTACGTCTACCCGTACCCGCACGTGGATGACGTCATCCCCCTGATGCGCGACGGCAAAATCCTCCCCTACCTCGACATCCCGCTGCAGCACGCCAGCCCGCGCATCCTCAAATTGATGAAGCGCCCCGGCTCCGTCGAGCGCACCCTGGAGCGCATCCAGAAGTGGCGCGAGATCTGCCCCGAGATCACCCTGCGCTCCACCTTCATCGTCGGCTTCCCCGGCGAGACCGAAGAAGAGTTCCAGATGCTGCTGGACTTCATCGACAAGGCGGAGCTGGACAGGGTTGGCTGCTTCAAATACAGCCCGGTCGAGGGGGCCAAGGCCAACGAGCTGCCGGATCCGGTGCCAGCCGAGGTGCAGGAAGAACGCTTCCAGCGCTTCATGGAGCTGCAACAGCAGGTCTCCATCCGCAAGCTGGCCCGTAAAGTGGGCAAAGAGATGCTGGTGCTGATCGACGAGGTGGACGAAGAGGGCGCCACCGGCCGCTCCGCCGCCGATGCCCCCGAGATCGACGGCCTGGTCTACCTGAACGGTGAAACCGGCCTCAAGCCCGGCGACATGGTCAAGGTCCGCATCGACGAAGCGGACGAGTACGACCTCTGGGCCAGCCTGGTGGAATAATCACGCCACTCCCCCTCAAAGCCAGTCGGTCTCACCGACTGGCTTTTTTAATGTCCGCCGCCCGTCAGGCTCTTGCATGCCCCCATGTCATCCCCTGTCCCACCCCTCATCACCGGTCTCCCTCCCCTCCCTCTTTTCGCACGCGCCCGTGAACCAGCGCACACTTCTCTCCTGCCACATGAGCCGCTTGTTTCCTGCACAAAAATAAGCCGTGTCAACGGGGAAAAAACGAGCACGATCCAGCTCACATTATCGTTGCCACAGGGAGTGGCAAGGAGACTTTTTACTTTGTGAGAATTAACGCAACTTTATAATTTAAAAGGATTTAAAATGCATTTTGACGATAATGACGTACGCCGTGCAATTTTTACGATATCGACGAAATGAAGGGTTGTTGTTTTCCTGTTAATTCTGCTTTTCTAAGGGCGTTGGACGACACAACTACAAGGGTGCAAAACCTGACCAACAGCGAGGGCCGGTATCCAAGCATGCGATGTCGGTGCTCCATTCCAAAACCATGGAAGACCAATAAGAAAGGAAAAAATATGCTTGCCAAAGTATCCAAAATCGCAACCTCAGTCATGCTGGGAACTCTGCTTGCCGGTGCCACCGGCACAGCCATGGCCGCCGACAACAAGACGGTGCTGACACTGGTTGCCCAGCAGGAAACCGCATGGGTCAAGAACTTCAACCCCTTCCTGCAAGCGGGTCTGCTCCACACCACCCGTCACTTCATCTATGAGCCGCTGGTGATCTTCAACGATATGCAGGGTGGCAAACCCGTCTATCGTCTGGCCACCCACTACGCCTTCAGCGATGATCTGAAATCCGTCACCTTCGACCTGCGCGAAGGGGTCAAGTGGTCCGATGGTGAAGCCTTCACCGCCGACGACATCCTCTTCTCCTTCAACCTGGTCAAGGCCAACAAGGCGCTGGACGAGCGCTCCATCTGGACCCAGATCAAGGGTGTCGAGAAGCTGGGTGACCACAAGGTCAAATTCGACCTGGCCGAGATCAACACCAACGTGGTGAACGACTTGGTGCTGGTGCCCATCGTGCCGGAACACCAGTGGAAGTCGGTGAAAGACCCGGTGGCCTTCACCAACGACAAGCCGGTCGGGACCGGTCCCTTCACCGAAGTGGACAACTTCTCCGCCCAGCTCTACACCCAGTGCCGCAACCCGCACTACTGGGACAACGCCAGCCTCTCCATCGACTGCCTGCGCATGCCGCAGATGGCCACCAACGACCAGGTACTGGCCGCCGTGATGAAGGGTGACGTGGATTGGTTCGGCTCCTTCGTGCCGGACATCGAGCGTCTCTACGTCGGCAACGATCCCAAGAACAACAAGTATTGGTTCCCCGCCTCCGGCACAGTGGCGTTCAACGTCAACTTCCAGAGCAAGAACCCGGGCAACCACGAAGCCTTCAACGACATCAACTTCCGCCGCGCCTTCTCCATGGCCATGGACCGCCAGTCCATGGTGGACATCGCGGGCTACGGCTACCCCACCGTCAACGAGTACCCGTCAGGGCTTGGCAAGGCATTCGCCTCCTGGGACAACCCGGACGTCGAGAAGAAGTACGGCAAGTACAACAAGTTCGACCTGGAAGGGGCCAAGGCCCTGCTGAAACAGGCGGGCTACAAGGACTGTGACGGCGACAAGTTCCTCGACACCCCGAGCTGCAAGAAGATCGAGTTCAAGGTGCTGGTACCGAACGGCTGGACCGACTGGGTCAACACCGTCCAGATCGGGGTCGAAGGCCTGCAGGCCCTGGGCCTGAACGCCAAGACCGCCACCCCGGAAGCCACCGTCTGGACCGAGTCCCTGATCACCGGTGACTTCGACGTCGCCCTGCAGGGTTACTTTGCCGGTGCCAACCCGCACAAGTACTTCGAGACCGCCTTCCACTCCCGCAACATGGGTGAGCGCGGCAACCGCTTCGCGGCGCCCCGCTACAAGGATCCCGAACTCGACAAGCTGATCGACGACTTCACCCAGACCGCCGATGCGGCCAAGCAGAAGGAGATCATGTTCGCCATCCAGGAGCGTGTCGGGGCCAACCAGACCATCATCCCGGTGTTCAACAACCCGACCTGGTACGAATACAGCACCAAGCGCTTCAACGGCTGGTTCAGTGCCGACAACCCGGTCGCCAAGCCGCAGGTTCACCCGGACACCCCGGAGCGTCTGCTGCACGTGCTGTCACTCAAGCCAAACAGCTAATCACCCCGGCCCCCTGCGGGGGGCCCTCTTCCCCGCCATGTCTTCCATCCCCCGCACCTGCCGGGGTTGGGGGAGCTTTGCCCGGCGCGGGGCAGGCTTGCAGTAAAAGGTATCACCATGGGATTTATACTTAGACGCTTCTCCTTCTATCTGGTCGCCTTCCTGGTGGCCGCCACCATCAACTTCCTGCTACCCAGAGCCATGCCGGGGGACCCCGTCTCCGTCATGTTTGCCCGGGCCGGCGCCATGATGGAACCCGCCGCGCTGGAAGCCCTCAAAGCCACCTTCGGTTTCGTGGACGGCCCCATCGGCACCCAGTTTCTCACCTATGTGAAGAGCGTCTTCACCTGGGATCTCGGCACCTCGGTGCGCTACTACCCCCAACCGGTTGCCGACGTCCTCGGCCGCGCCATCGGCTGGACCCTGTTTCTGGTGGGCACCTCCACCATTCTGAGCTTCTCCATCGGCTCCATCGTCGGCATCTTCGCCGCCTGGTACCGGGGCGGACGCATGGACAGCATCCTCTCCCCGCTCACCCTGGTGATGCAGGCCATCCCCCCCGTGGTGGTCTCCCTGCTCGCCCTCTTCCTGTTCGGCGTGAGCCTCGGCTGGCTGCCCATCGGCTACGCCTACAGCCCCGAGATCCCCGCCGATTTTGGCTGGGAACACATCAAGAGCATCCTGCTGCACGCCATCATGCCGGTGGGCACCCTGGCCGCGGTGCAGGTAGGGGGCTTTCTCATCACCATGCGCAACAACATGATCAACCTCCTGGGCGAGGACTACATCACCATGGCCAAGGCCAAGGGGCTCTCCAGCAACCGGGT
Source organism: Aeromonas sp. LsrichE-8G (assembly GCF_022869435.1). Lineage (NCBI taxonomy): Bacteria > Pseudomonadati > Pseudomonadota > Gammaproteobacteria > Aeromonadales > Aeromonadaceae > Aeromonas > Aeromonas sp. LsrichE-8G. Next base: position 24,639 of record NZ_JALIHH010000019.1, on the reverse strand, counting down.
GATCTTCAACTACGGCGCCCGCAACGCCGTGCTGCCCAGCGTCACCGCCCTCTCCATGGCGCTCGGTTTCGTCATCGGCGGATCCCTCATCACCGAGGTAATCTTCAACTACCCCGGTCTGGGACTGACCCTCTATCAGGGCATCCTGGCACGTGACTACCCCCTCATCCAGGGGCAACTGCTCATCATGACCATCACCATGCTCAGCTTCAATTTCCTGGCGGACGTGCTCTACGTCTTCCTGGATCCCCGTCTGCGTACAGGAGGCAAATAAGATGCGTATGCCGACTATCTTGAAAATCCTGCTGGGCAACAAGAAGGCCGCCTTCGGCCTCGCCATCGTGGTCACCTTCGTGCTGATGGCCCTGTTCGCCCCGCTGCTCGCCAGCAACGAACCCACCAAGCGGGTCGCCCGCCCCCACCAGCCCCCCAGCGTGGAGCTGGTGATGGGTTCCAACCGCATGGGCCACGATCTCTGGGCCCAGTTCACCAACGGCGCCCGCATCTCCCTGATGGTGGGCTTCGGGGCAGGCCTGCTGGTGTGCGCCCTGGCCATCACGGTGGGCATCACCGCCGGCTACTTCGGCGGCGTGGTGGACGAGTGCCTCACCTTCCTGATGAACGTGGTGCTGGTGATCCCGAACCTCCCCCTGTTGCTGGTGCTGGCAAGCTTCATCGGAGAGGCCTCCCCCATGGTGATCGCCCTCATCATAGGGTTGACCTCCTGGGCCTATGGTGCCCGGGTCATCCGCGCCCAGACCCTGGCCCTGCGGGAAAAGGAGTTCGTCATCGCCGCCGAGGTGCTGGGTGAACCGGCCTGGCGCATCATCCTGGTGGAGATACTGCCGAACCTCATCTCCATCATCGGGGTGAGCTTCATCGGGTCCATCATCTACGCCATCGTCACCGAGGCGACCCTGGAGTTCCTGGGGCTCGGCGACCCGACCGTGGTCAGCTGGGGCATCATGCTCTACAACGCCCAGACCTCGAGCGCCATCCTGGTGGGCGCCTGGTGGGAGATCCTGGCCCCCTGCTTCGCCATCGCCACCCTGGGGGCGGGCCTCGCCATGCTCAACTTCGCCATCGACGAAATTGCCAACCCGCAGCTTCGTTCCCACAAGGGCCTGCGTCGCTGGAAGCAGCTTGCCACTCCCATCACTGCTCAGGAGAAGACAGCATGACCATGCAACAACCCCTGCTGTCGGTGCGCCAGCTCTGCGTCGACTACATCACCGAGAGCGGCGACGTGCGCGCCGTCAATTCGGTCAGCTTTGACATCATGCCGGGTGAGGTGTTCGGCCTCGCCGGCGAGTCCGGCTGCGGCAAGTCCACGGTCGCCTTCTCTGTGGCCAGGCTGCACAAGCCGCCCGCCTACATCAGCGGCGGCGAGATCCTGTTCAAGGGAGAGAACATCCTCGGCTTCGATGACGAGCGGTTGCGCAGCTACCGCTGGCGCCAGGCGAGCGTGGTGTTCCAGTCCGCCATGAATGCGCTCAACCCCGTGCTGCGCATGGAGGAGCAGTTCTGCGACGTGCTCTTGGCCCACAACCCCGGCATGACCCGCTATGAGGCGATCAAGCGCGCCCAGGAGCTGCTGGAGATCGTCGACATCCACCCGAGCCGGCTCAAGGACTACCCGCACCAGTTCTCCGGCGGCATGCGCCAGCGGCTGGTGATCGCCATCGCCATGGCCCTCAACCCCGAGCTGCTCATCATGGACGAACCCACTACGGCGCTCGATGTGGTGGTGCAGCGGGAGATCCTGCAGAAGGTCTATGCACTGAAAGAGAAGTTCAACTTCTCCATCCTCTTCATTACCCATGACCTCTCCTTGATGGTCGAATTTTGCGATCGCATCGGCATCATGTACGCGGGGGAACTGGTGGAGGTGGCGCCGGCCAAAGCGATCCTGACCGCGCCCCTGCACCCCTACACCCGGGGCCTTGGCAACTCCTTCCCCCCCCTGCAAGGGCCCAAGACCGTGCTGGAGGGGATCCCTGGCAGCCCACTCAATCTGCTGGAGGTGCCGGTGGGCTGCCGCTTTCAGGCACGCTGCGCCAAGGTGCACGAGCGCTGCCGCCAGGAATACACCCGGCTGGCCGAGATCCGGCCCGGCCAACAGGCTGCCTGCCACCTTCATGAGGCAGCAGAGGAACAACCGGATCTTCCGATCCATCTGGACAAGGCCGCAGGCTGTTAAGGATGTCTGTCATGCAAATCGCCCAAACCGACGCGCCCATCATCGAGGTCCAGCACCTTTACAAGGACTTCGCCGTCAACTCCAACGCCATCAAGAGCGGCAAGATGCGGGCGCTGTCCGACATCACCTTCAACCTGCACCGGGGCCGCGCCCTGGCAGTGGTGGGGGAATCCGGCTCCGGCAAGAGCACCATCGCCAAGATCATCGCCAAGATGTACAAGCTCTCCAACGGCCGCATCCTCTACCGTGGCCGCGACCTCGAGGAGTTCAACAAGGGCACCGCCCTGCTGGACTATCGCCAGAGCGTGCAGATGGTGTGGCAGGATCCGTTCGGTTCACTGAATCCGACCCACACCATCTACCACCACATCGCCCGCCCCCTGCTGCTGCACAGCAAGGTGAGTGACAAGCGGGATCTGCCCGACATGGTCTATGGCCTCCTTGAAAAGGTGGGGCTGACTCCCGCCAAGGCGACCGCGGCCAAGTACCCACACCAGCTCTCCGGCGGCCAGCGCCAGCGGGTCAACATCGCCCGCAACCTGGCGGTGGAGGCGGAAGTGGTGCTAGCGGACGAGCCCACCTCCATGCTCGACGTCTCCATTCGCATCGGCATCCTCAACCTGATGGAGCAGATGAAGAACGAGCTCGGCATCTCCATGCTCTACATCACCCACGACATCGCCACCGCCCGCTACGTGGCGGAAGATCTGGCGGTGATGTACGTGGGTCACATGGTGGAGTGGGGAGAGGTGGACGAGATCCTGCACCACCCCCAGCACCCCTACACCCAGTTGCTCATCTCGGCGGTGCCGGATCCCGAGAAGAGCATCCACGCCGAGCTGGAGGGAGGCCGCAAGGGGGAGATCCCGCTCTGGACCCCGGAATCCCGTGGCTGTCCCTTTGCCGGGCGCTGCCATCAGGCCATGCCCCGCTGCAAGGAGAGCCTGCCCCCGGTGACCCGGCTCGCCGACAACCACTTCGTGCGCTGCTACCTCCACGAACAGGGGTAAGCAGGCCCGCGGCCGGGCACCGTCGCCCGGCCATGCCTCGCGTCGGGGCCGCAAGGCCCCGCAATGAGCCTCGCCCGCCAGGGGCGAGCCTTCGGAGTAAGACCTTGATGGAACTTTTGATCAACCAGGTGGGTTACGAATGTGACGGGGAGAAGAGCGCCCTGCTGCAGTGCGGCGCCGACCTCGATATCCGCGGCCACGTCAGGTTGCTGCGCCAGCAGGACGACCACCTCCTGCTGGAGACGCCGCTGGTGGCGGCGGGAAGTGTCCCCGGCTGGCAGGGGCGCCACTACTGGCGGGCCGATTTCTCCGCCTTCACCGAGCCCGGCCACTACCGACTGGAGGCCGTCGTGACTGCGGGAGCGCAGGAGCGCCTGGTGCGCTCCACCCCCTTTGCCATCGGCCGGGGGCTGCTGGCACGCCGCTGCCTCTCCGATGTCATCCACTACTTCAAGGGACAACGCGCCAGCGGCACCTTCGACCGGGCGGACCGCAGGGCACGCCTGTTTGGCACCGATCAGCGCCGGGACGTACATGGCGGCTGGTTCGACGCCAGCGGCGACATGAGCAAGTACCTGAGTCACCTCTCCTACGCCAACTACCTCAATCCCCAGCAGACCCCCATGGTGGTCTGGTCCCTGCTCAAGTGCCGGGAACTCCTGGCGACACGTAGTGACATCGACGGGGTGAACCTGTGCAAACGGCTCAATGACGAGGGGTTGCACGGGGCGGATTTTCTCTGCCGGATGCAGGACGAGCGCGGCTTCTTCTACATGACCCTGTTCGACAAGTGGAGCAAGGATCCCGAGCAGCGGGAGCTGTGCGCCTATGCGACCCAGCAGGGGATCAAGTCCGCCCGCTGGCAGGCGGGTTTTCGCCAGGGGGGCGGCATGGCCATCGCCGCCCTGGCCCGCGCCGCCCGGGAACCGATTGGCGGCGACCTTGACACAAGCCAGTACGCCGAAGCGGCCAGACGCGGCTACCTGCACCTGCGCGAGCACAACCTCGCCTACCTGGATGACGGGGTCGAGAACATCATCGACGACTACTGCGCCCTGCTGGCGGCGGTCGAGCTGACCCGCACCCTGGGTCCCGAGTGGCTCGCCGAGGCACGGGATCGGGCCGGCCGGCTGTGCGCCCGCCAGCGCGCCCACCCCGATCTCGGCCACCATTGGGCCGCCAACGACGATGGCTCTCGTCCCTACTACCACGCCGCCGAAGCGGGCCTGCCGGTGCTGGCGCTGCTGGAGTATCTCGCCATCGAGCCGGATCCGGCGCGCCAGTGGGCGGCCCGGACCGTCGCCGAGCAGGCCCTGGCCGCCGAGCTGGCCCTCGCGGCCCGGGCAGGCAATCCCTTCGCTCTCGCCCGTCAGTATGTGAAAGGGGTCGATGAGGCGCCCCGGGTAAGCTTTTTCATGCCCCACCACAACGAATCCGGTTACTGGTGGCAGGGGGAGAACGCCCGGCTGGCATCGCTCGCCACCATGGCGTTTGCTGCCGCACAGCACCTGCCCGGGCAGAGCGCACTGCTGCGCACCTTCGGCCAGCAGCAGCTCGACTGGATCCTGGGGAGAAACCCCTTCAACGCCTGCATGCTGGCGGGTCAGGGCATCAACAACCCGGAATACACCGCCGGCTACCCCAATGCGCAGGGGGGGATCTGCAACGGCATCACCGCCGGCTTCGATGACGAAAATGACGTGGCCTTTATTCCAGAGGCGTACAAGGATCGGCTGGATCAGAACTGGCGCTGGGGGGAGCAATGGATCCCGCACGCCGCCTGGTTCGCCCTGGCCATCACCTGGCAGAGCGCACAAGGAGGCCACAATGATTGAGAGCGGTTCACACATCACTGGCACCGGGGAGAGCCCTGGATCCTCCATACCGCCAGCCAGGTTTACCCTGGCCGTCACCTGGCAAAGCGCGCAGGGAGGCCCCCATGATTGAGTTCTGGGTCGGGGTGGATGGCGGCGGCACCCACACCCGGGCCCGCATTCGCAACAACGCAGGCAAGCTGCTCGGCGAGGGGCGCGCCGCCGGCTCCAATCTGGAGCTGGGCATCGCCCTCGCCCACGGCCATGTGCTGGCTGCCATCGATCAGGCCCGCATCGACGCGGGTCTGCCCAGAGAGAGCGAACAGCGGATGGGAGTCGGGCTCGCACTCGCCTCCGCCGAGCTCGCCGACTGCTACCACGCCATGCTGACCATGCCCTTCCCGTTTGCGCGGGTGAAGCTCACCTCCGATGCCTTTGGTGCCTGCCTCGGCGCCTTCGACGGCCAGGAGGGGGCCATCCTGATCGCGGGCACCGGCTCGGCGGGGCTCATCTACCGGGAGGGACGCCTTCGCACCTGCTCGGGTCGCGGCTTCCCCGTCTCAGATCTCGGCAGCGGCGCCTGGCTCGGGCTGCGCGCCATCCAGCAGTCCCTGCTCTGCCACGACGGCATCCTGCCCCCCAGCACCCTGGCGGTGCGTCTGATGGATCACTTCAAGCGGGATCAGGCCGAGGTGGTGCGCTGGGCTGCGCGCGCCATCCCGGCCGACTATGGCCGCTTTGCCCCCTGGGTATTCGATGCCGCGAGCGACGGGGACGAGCTCGCCACCGCCCTGCTGGATGAGACCTGTGCCCAGCTCGGCATGCTGCTGGAGGGCATGACCCAGCTCGGGGCAGACCGGATCGCCCTGCTGGGCGGCATTGGCACGCGCCTCGCCCCCCGTCTGGGCCACTTCCATCTGGTCGCCCCCAAGCGCGACGCGCTGGAGGGGGCCATCCTGTTTGCCAGGACGGAGGCGCTGCCATGTCTGCATCCCTGAGCCTGGCCGGGCCGACAACACCTGCGGGACAGGTTCCCGTTTCCTTCACCCCATCAGAGGAATTCCCATGTCCGCACCCCTGATCCACACCCGGGTCGATCACCGTGACGGTGACGATGTCTGGTTTCGCTTCACCCTGAGCCAACTGCCAGCAGCCCCCTGGAAACTCCACTTCTGCCTCGCCCGCCAGATCGATCCCCACTCGATCGAAGGGGGCACCCTGGAGCGTCAGAGCGGCAGTTACAAGGTCATGGTGCCCCATGAGGGGGTGAGCGAGCTGCTCTTCTGTTGTCGCAACACCCCGCTCAAGCATGACTCCGATATGCCCAAGGGTTTCTTCCTGAGCCTGGAGAGCAAGGGACAGCTGCAACCCCTGGTGCTGGAGGGGGAAGACCTTGGCCTGACCAACCCGCCCTCCCCGGGCCCCGACCTGCCACCGGTGGAGGCCGTCAATGGCCTCGTGCCCCAGCCCGCCCACCTGATTTATACAGAAGGCAACTTCCGGCTGGCCGAGCGGGCCCACGTCGACGGCCCCGTTCCCCTCGCCTCCCTGCTCGCCCATTTCAACGAGCTGACAGGCCTGGCCCTGACCCAGGATCACGATGCGGAGATCCACCTCGTCGAGGCGACACTTCCCCCCGAGGGGTATGAGCTCACCATCACCCCTGAGGAGATCGTCATCCGGGCCGCCGGCGAGGCGGGCTGGCGCCACGGGCTGGTGAGCCTGGCCCAGTGGGCACTCCAACACGGAGAGAGCCTGCCCTGCCTGACGGTGCGGGATGCACCGCGCTTCGGTTTTCGCGGCATCTTCCTCGACTGTGCCCGCCACTTCCACTCCATCGCCACCCTCAAGCGCCTGCTCAAGCAGATGAGCCTCTACAAGTTCAACCGCTTCCACTGGCACCTCACCGATGACGAGGGGTGGCGCCTGGAGATCAAGGCCTTCCCCCAGCTGACCGCAGTGGGAGCCTGGCGCGGCCATGGCCTGGCGGTGGGGCCCCAGCTGAGCGGCGGCCCCGATCCCTACGGCGGTTACTACACCCAGAGCGAGGTGCGCGAGCTGGTCGCCTACGCCGCCGGGCTTGGCATCACCATCATTCCGGAAATAGACATCCCGGGGCACTGTCACGCCGCCATCAAGGCGCTGCCCGAGATGCTGGTGGAAGAGGCAGACCGCTCCCGCTACCTCTCGGTGCAATATTTCGACGACAACGTGCTTAACCCAGCCCTGCCCGGCACCTACCGGTTCCTGGACGCCGTGATGGACGAGGTGTGCGATCTCTTCCCAGGGAGTCAGGTTCACATGGGGGGGGACGAAGTGCCCACCAGCGTCTGGACCGACAGTCCCGCCTGCCAGCAGCTGATGGCCGAGCAGGGGTATCAGGATTGCCGCGAGCTGCAGGGCCACCTGCTGCGCCACTGCCAGCACTACCTGGCTGGCAAGGGCAAGCAGATGCTGGGGTGGGAGGAGATACTTCACGGTGACAAGGTGAGCCGGGAGGCCACCGTCTTCGCCTGGACCAGCTTCCAGGCCGGCCTGGATGCCGCCGCATCCGGTTACCCCGTGGTGATGGCGCCTGCCCAGCACCTCTATCTGGATCTCGCCTGGAGTCAGGACATCCACGAGCCGGGACTCTACTGGGCGGGTACCCTCAACCTGGCGCAGGTGCATGCATGCGATCCTGCCCCGGCCGATTTCCATGCCAACGATAACATCCTGGGGGTGCTGAGCCCCTTGTGGTCGGAACTGATCACCTCTCGCGATCGTCTCGACTACATGTTGTTCCCGCGCATGCTGGCCACGGCAGAGGTGGCCTGGAGCACTCCCGCCCGCAAGGTGTGGGAGCACTTCGTCGCCCGTCTGCCCGGCCAGCTGCACATCCTCGACCAGTTGCAAGTGCGTTACCGGGTGCCACAGAGGTAGTGTTATCTTTTTCTTTTCGGCGACCTTTTGGTCGCCGTTTTTTTACCCATCGACAACAAAAACCCAACCTAGCCCCTACTTTTCATCTGCCTTTGTTGGCAAAATAAGGCCCCCGATGAAACCAGACAGGGGATGCACCTCCCTGCGGTTCCGCCACAATAACAATCAGCAAACAGATCGGAGCTTACCCTTATGGCCCGCAAACACGCCCAGGTCGTGGACAGTGAAGTGGAATTTCCCGCCGACGTGCAACTCGTTTCCACCACGGATCTGCGCGGCGTCATTACCTACGCCAACCCCGCCTTCTGCCGCATCGCCGGTTACCAGGTCGATGAACTGGTCGGCCACAACCACAACCTGGTTCGCCACCCCGACATGCCCAAGGCCGCCTTCGCCGACCTCTGGGATCGCCTCAAGGAGGGCAACCCCTGGCGGGGAGTGGTGAAAAACCGCTGCAAGGATGGCCGCTATTACTGGGTCGACGCCTACGTCACCCCCATCTACGAGCACGGCAAGATAAGCGGCTACCAGTCGGTGCGCTGCAAGCCCGACCCCCAGCTCAAGCAGGCTGCCGCCCAGGCCTATCGGGCCCTGCTTTCGGCCGAGCAAAAGGGCACCCCGGCCCGCCCCTCGCTGCGCCGTTTCAGGCCGCTGGTGCTCGGCCTGCCGCTGCTGGCGCTGCTGGTCTGGGCCGCCCTCACCCAGGGCCCCCTCACCGCGCTGCTGATGCTGCTCCCCCCCCTCGCCATTGCGGGCGCCTACTGGCGCGAGCTCATCGCCTTGCCCCGCTATCTCAGGCAGCTCGGTCAGCAATATGACAGCCTGACCCGGCTGGTCTATTCGGGGGATGCCCCGGGTGCCATCGCCGATTTTCACCTGAAGATGCTGCAGGCCCGGATCCGCACCGTGCTGGGGAGAGTCGACGATGCCACCCATCCGCTTCAGGCCCTGGCAACCGATCTGCAGGACTCCTCACACCGCGCCTTCCTCGACATCAACGAGCAGGATGCCCAGACCCAGCAGATGGCAGCCGCCATGACCCAGATGGCCAGCACCGCCCACGAAATCGCCCGCAACATCCAGGACACCAACGGCCAGGTGACCGAGGCGCGCAGCAGTTGCCAGAGCACGGTGGAACAGCTGGACCAGACCCAGCAGCAGATGACCAGGCTGGCCAGCCAGGCGGAGCAGGCCTTCCACTCCGCGGTGGAGCTCGCCAGCGAGTCGGAGCGCATTGGCAGCGTGATGGGTGAAATCCAGGGCATCGCCGAGCAGACCAACCTGCTGGCCCTCAACGCCGCCATCGAGGCCGCCCGTGCCGGCGAGCAAGGGCGCGGCTTTGCGGTGGTGGCGGACGAGGTGCGCACCCTGTCGACCCGTACCCACAAGGCGACCGAGCAGATCCAGGGCAGCATCAGCCAGATCCAGCACACCCTGGAACGCTGGCAGGGCATGATGCAGGACAACCTGGCCCAGACACGGGAATGTGTCGAGATGACCCGCCAGGGATCAGGCAACCTGCACCTGGTGCTGGGGGAAATCGATCAGGTGACCGAATTCTCCACCCAGATCGCCGCCGCCGCGGAGCAGCAGCAGGTGGTGGTGGAGGAGATCAGCCGCAACATCCACCAGATCTCCGAATACTCCCGCGCCAACAGCCAGAAGATCCAGGCGGTGGACGACTCCAGCCAGGAGCTGCTCAGGCGGGCCCGCGAGCTCAGGGGACTGAGCCAGACCTTCGGCTGACAGATTGCAAGCCCCATGACAGAAGCGCCACAATGGCGCTTCTGCTGTTTTTGACGAGCCATCATCATGAGAACGAACGCGCTCCCTCTGGACAAGACGGCCCGCATCGAGGCGATCCTCGCCCTGATCCCCCCCGGCCGCGTGGTGAGCTACGGCCAGGTGGCGGATCTCGCGGGCCTGCCCGGACGGGCCAGGCTGGTGGGAAAAGTCTTGCGGGAGACCGACAAGGTGCTGCCCTGGCACCGGGTGCTGGGGGCGGCAGGCACCATTTCGCTGCCAAAAGGATCCGCAGGCTTTGACAAGCAAGCGGGGCTGCTGCAGGAGGAGGGGGTGCCCGTGATTGGCGGGCGGGTCAGGATGCGGGAGTGGCAGTGGCAGCCCGACCTGGCCGAGCTGCTCTTTCTGGTTCCCTTCTGACGAGGCTGGCACGTCCCGAAGGGATGGGGGCTCTTGCAACAAAGGGAGGGCCTCTGTGATCGCCCTCCGTCACGTTCTCTTCCCTAGTCGCCGGCAATGGGTCCCAGAATGTCATCGCTGCGCACCTGTACCGGGATGGTCTCATCTTCCCGTTGCAAGAGCACCAGCAGACTCTGTCTGTCCACCTCCAGCACATAGGCTGTCCCTTCACGGGTCAGGCAGGTCATGCCCGGCCGTATTTCATGTATCTCCATGACAACTCCCTGTCTTGCGCTGCCATCCATGCAGCCATTCCAGTATATCGCCATCCACCAACAAAGAAGCCCCTCGCAAGGGGCCTCTTTCATCATGCCGTGAGCGGCGTCGCCATCAGGCTTTCTTCGCCTTGGGCAGGCTCTCCTGCCATTTTCCGTTGTCGTAATGGGCTGTCCAGCCGGTCGCCTTGCCGTTGACCTCGGTCATCACGTACTGCTCCTTGGTCTTGCGGCTGAAGCGCACCACGGAGGCGTTTCCGTCAGGATCTGACGCCGGGGCGTCCGCCAGGTACTGGTGCTTGGGAGAGAGGCGATCACGGAAGCGCTTGAGCTCCTCCACCAGGGGCGCACGGGTCTCGCGGGATTTGGGGAAGTTGCTGGCGGCCAGGAAGAGGCCGGCGGCGCCGTCCCGCAGCACGAAGTGGGCGTCGGACTGGGTGCATTTCAGCTCGGGCAGGGGTACCGGATCCTCTTTCGGCGGCGCAATGTCGCCATTTTTCAGGATCTTGCGGGTGTTCTTGCAGCTCTCGTTGGTGCAACCCATGTATTTGCCGAAACGGCCGTTCTTGAGCTGCATCTCGGAGCCGCAGCGATCGCACTCGATGCTCGGCCCTTCGTAGCCCTTGAGCTTGAACTGCCCCTGCTCCACCTCGTAGCCATCGCAATCCGGGTTGCGACCGCAGACGTGCAGCTTGCGGCTGTCGTCGATGATGTAGGCGTCCATGGCGGTGCCGCAGATCCCGCAGCGATGCTTGGCACGCAGCGCATCGGTTTCCGCCTCGTCCCCGTCGGTGGCGGAGACGAACTCGTCCGCACTGACCAGGTTGATGGTCTTCTTGCAGCGCTCCTTGGGCGGCAGGGCATAGCCGGAGCAGCCGAGGAAGACGCCGGTGGTGGCGGTACGGATACCCATCTTGCGGCCACAATCCGGGCAGTCGATGTCGGTCAGCACCATCTGGTTGGCACGCATGCCTCCCTCTTCGTGGGGCTTGTCGGCCTGCTCCAGCTCCTGGGTGAACTCGGCGTAGAAGGCGTCGAGCACCTTCTTCCACTCCAGGCTCCCCTCGGCGATGCCGTCGAGCTTGTCTTCCATCTTGGCGGTGAACTCGTAGTTCATCAGCTCGACGAAGTTCTCCACCAGGCGGTCGGTGACGATTTCCCCCATCTTCTCGGCGAAGAAGCGGCGGCTCTCGACCCGCACATACCCACGGTCGACGATGGTGGAGATGATGGAGGCATAGGTGGACGGACGGCCGATGCCGCGCTTTTCCAGCTCGCGTACCAGGGCCGCTTCGGTGAAGCGGGCGGGCGGCTTGGTGAAATGCTGGCGCGGATCCAGCTTGACCAGTTTCAGCACCTCGCCGACGGTCACCGCCGGCAGCTGGCTGTCTTCACCCTTGCGGCCCATGGGCGGCAGGGCCTTGGTCCAGCCGGCGAAGCGCAGGGTGCGGCCACGGGCCTTGAGCTCGAACTCCCCTGCCTTGACGGTCAGGGTGGAGGAGTCGTACTGGGCCGGGGTCATCTGGCAGGCGACAAACTGGCGCCAGATGAGGTCATAGAGCCGCATGGCATCGGGCTCCATCCCTTCCAGCATCTCGGCAGTCACCTGGACGCTGGAAGGGCGGATCGCCTCGTGGGCCTCCTGGGCATTGGCCTTGGCGCCGTAGAGGTTCGGCTCGCTCGGCAGGTAGGCGGCACCATACTGCTCGCCGATGTATTCCCGCACCGCGTCCACCGCCTCTTTGCTGAGGTTGGTGGAGTCGGTACGCATATAAGTGATGTAACCCGCTTCATAGAGACGCTGGGCCATCATCATGGTCTTCTTGACCCCGAAGCTCAGACGGGTAGAAGCCGCCTGCTGCAGGGTGGACGTGATAAAGGGAGCGGACGGCTTGGAGCCGGTCGGCTTGTCTTCCCGGTTCACCACCTTGTAGTCGACCCCTTCCAGGGCCGCCACGGCGGCGAAGGTCTCGGCCTGGGTCACCGGCTTGAAGTCGGCTCCGTTGCGGCTGACCACCTCCATGCGCAGCTCGCTCTTCTCGGCGGTGAGCAGGTCGGCGTTGAGATCCCAGAACTCCACCGGCACGAACGCCTTGATCTCGCGCTCCTTGTCGACGATGAGGCGCACCGCGACGGATTGCACCCGACCGGCGGAGAGGCCGCGGGCCAGCTTCTTCCACAAGAGCGGGGAGACCATGTAGCCCACCACCCGGTCGAGGAAACGACGGGCCTGCTGGGCGTTGACGCGATGAATGTTCAACTCGGACGGCTGGGCGAACGCCTCCTGGATGGCGCTCTTGGTGATCTCGTTGAACACCACGCGCTTGTAGCGGCTGTCGTCGCCACCGATGATCTCGCGCAGGTGCCAGGCGATCGCTTCCCCCTCTCTATCCAAGTCGGTTGCGAGATAGATGGTGTCAGCCTTGGCGGCCAGACTTTGCAACTCGCTGACCACTTTTTCCTTGCCGGGCAAAATCTGGTAGTTGGCCTGCCAGCCTGCGGTCGGGTTGATGCCCATCCTTGAGAACAGGGCGTTGCGATCCTTGGCCGCCTTCTCGGATTCGCTGAGCTTGATGCCGCGAATGACAGGTTTTTTGGGCTCGGTGCTGGCGCTGCCGCTGGTCGGCAGATCGCGCACGTGGCCTACGCTGGATTTCACCACGTAGTCCTTGCCCAAATATTTGTTGATGGTCTTGGCCTTGGCCGGAGACTCCACGATGACCAGTGATTTGCCCATGCTGTAACTATTATCCTCATTGCACCCGACGGGGTTGGCGTGCGGTTTTGTGGGGCTGTATAAGAGATTTGACGGGAAAAAGCAATCTTGCGGGTCAATTTGCCCGACAGCCCGAACCGCCCTGCTTCTTTATTTATTAATGCGAAGCCGGGGCGCGGGAAGCAACCGCTTTTTTGTTTTTATGCTATATCCCCCCCTTTTTTAGATTGGAAATGACATATCCAGCCACCCTTGTGACATAAAAACCCATTCTGGTTATCAGCTTGTTACAAAGGATGAAATCTCTTTATAATGGCCGCACACCGCAGCTTTGTGCGCGGAAGGAACCGCTCCCCATATAAAAATCGAAAGGATGTGATCATGAAGCACTTCGAGGTCAACTTCGACGGCCTGGTCGGCCCCACCCACAACTATGCCGGCCTCTCCTATGGCAACGTCGCCTCCCAGAGCAACGCCAAAGAGGCCTCCAACCCCAAGGAAGCGGCCAAGCAGGGGCTGCGCAAGATGAAGGCGCTGACCGACCTCGGCATGGTGCAGGGCGTGCTGGCGCCACAGGAGAGACCGGATCTCGCGACCCTGCGCCGCCTGGGCTTCACCGGCAACGACGCCAGCGTCCTGGCCCAGGCTGCCAGACAGGCCCCCGCCGTGCTGGCCGCCTGCTATTCGGCCTCCAGCATGTGGACTGCCAACGCCGCCACCGTCTCCCCGAGCGCCGACACCCAGGATGGCCGCATTCACTTCACCCCCGCCAACCTGACCAACAAGTTCCACCGCTCCCTGGAGCCCGAGGTGACCGGGCGCATCCTGCGGGCCGTGTTCAACAACGATCGCCACTTCTATCACCACCAACATCTGCCGGAGAACGACCACTTCGGTGACGAAGGCGCCGCCAACCACACCCGGCTGTGCCGCGCCTATGGCGAAGCAGGGGTCGAGCTGTTCGTCTACGGCCGCAGCGCCTTCGACGTCTCCCAGCCCGCCCCCAAACGCTACCCGGCCCGCCAGACCCTGGAAGCGAGCCAGGCCATCGCCCGCCTGCACGGTCTGGGGGATGAGAGCGCCGTCTTTATCCAGCAGAACCCGGACGTGATCGATCAGGGGGTGTTCCACAACGACGTCATCGCGGTGGGCAACCAGAACGTGCTCTTCTTCCACCAGCAGGCGTTCCTCCATACCGAGGCGGCGCTGGCCGAGGTGCGTACCAAGTTCGGCGACGGGGAACTGCACTTCATCGAAGTGCCGACCAGCGAAGTGTCGGTGCAGGATGCGGTGAAATCCTACTTGTTCAACACCCAGATCCTCACCCTGCCATCCGGCGAGATGGCGATCATCGCCCCCACCGAATGCCGCGACAACCCGGCGGTGTCCGCCTATCTGGCCAGGCTGGTGACCCTGGGCACCCCCATCAAGGACGTCCACTACATGGACGTGAAGCAGAGCATGAGAAACGGCGGCGGCCCCGCCTGTCTGCGCCTGCGGGTCGCCATGAACGACACCGAACTCGCCGCGGTCAACCCGGCCTGCCTCATCACCGACAGCCAGTTTGCCCGCCTGGATCAGTGGGTCGAGAAGCACTATCGCGACAGCCTGGCGCTGGACGATCTGCGCGACCCGTCCCTGGTGCTGGAGACCCGCACCGCCCTGGACGAGCTGACCCAGATCCTGAAACTGGGTTCCGTCTACCCCTTCCAACGCTGAGGTGCGCCATCGGCCTGCAGAGCCGACGCAATAAAAAAAGAGAGCCGGGTAATGCCCGGCTCTCTTTTTAGTCCTTTGCACTGAGCTATAAAACCTGTTCACGAGCTGTAGCGAGAGATCGTCAGCAAGGTGAAGAGCAGCGCAGGAACCGGAGTGTGTAGATACACATGAGGATTCCGAGCAGCACATGAGCCTTGATCACGACCTCGCAGTAAGCTCGAAACAGGTTCTCAGCTCCAGGGGCTCTGCTGCCACAGGCGGCCGAGGGCCCCCTCCAGCCCCAGTGCCGCCTGCTTGCCAAGCTTCTGGGTCAGGCTCCTGGGTTTGCTGTAGCGGATGCCGACCACCTTGTGATGGCTGGCCTGAGCCAGCAGGTAGTCATCGCTGGTGCAAAGCGCATCCACCAGACCGAGCTGCTTGGCCTGGCTCGCCAGCCAATGCTCGCCGGTGGTCACCTTGTCGATGTCGAGACCGGGTCTGTGCTCGGCCACGAAGGCCTTGAACTGCTCGTGGATGGCCCCCAGCTCCTCGCGAAACTTCTCCCGCCCCAGATCGTCGTTCTCGCCGAACATGGTGATGGTGCGCTTGTACTGGCCTGCGGTGTGCATCTCGAATTCGATGTCGTGCTTCTTGAGCAGCTTGTTGAAGTTCGGCATCTGGGCAATCACCCCGATGGAGCCGACGATGGCGAACGGCGCCGCCAGGATCTTGTCCGCGACGCAGGCCATCATGTAGCCACCGCTCGCCGCCACCTTGTCGATGGCCACGGTCAGCGTGATGTCCTTGTCCCGCAGCCGCTGCAACTGGGAGGCGGCCAGGCCGTAGCCATGCACCACGCCGCCGCCGGATTCGAGGCGCAGCAGCACCTCGTCCCCGGGCCGGGCCACGCCTATCACGGCACTCACCTCTTCCCGCAGGGAGGCCACTTCCTTGGCATCCATGCTGCCGTTGAAGTCGATGACGAACAGCCGGCTGCGCTCATCCTCTCCCTTGGCTTTGGCCTTGTGCTCGGCCTTGCGGGTCTTCTCCATCTGCTTGCGCTCGGCCTTGCCCGCCAGGGCTGCCTGCAGTTGATGGCGCCCCTGCTCCAGCTCGCCGGAGAGATCGGTCACCACCAGCTCCCCCTTGCGGGATTTGGGCTGGCGGCTGCTCGCCACCATCAGGATGACGGCGCCGATGGCCAGCAGGAAGGTGAGGGTCTTGGCCAGAAACAGGCCGTATTCGGTCAAAAATGCCACTTGATGCTCCGCGCTATGTCCGGTTTTTTCACATAGTAAGGAGTTTGCCCCCCTCGCGCAAAAACTCTGCCATCTCCCGTGCCAAGGACGGAGGGATCGACGCTATCGCCCTGTTTTATTCACATTTTTGCCGTCTCATACTGGTCAACTGCCGGGCCGGGTCAGTACACTTGCCCACTCGATTCGTTGCGCCAAGCCGCCAGGCATTGTTAACAGGAGTCCACATGCTCGACTATCAGGCCCCCCGTGATCTGCTCAAGGACAAGGTCATTCTGGTGACGGGTGCCGGTGACGGCATCGGCCGCGAAGCGGCCCTCACCTATGCGGCCCACGGCGCCACCGTGATCCTGCTCGGGCGTACCAGTGCCAAGCTGGAGGCGGTCTACGACCAGATTGAAGCGGCCGGTCACCCCCTGCCCGCCATCGTGCCGGTGGACTTGAAAGGGGCTACTGCCGCCCACTACCGCGGCATGGCGGAGACCTTCGCTCAGCAGTTCGGCCGCCTCGACGGCGTGCTGTTCAACGCCGGGCTGCTCGGCACCCTGTCGCCGTTCGAACACATTCAGGAGCAGGAGTGGGACGAGGTGATGCAGGTCAACGTCAAATCCGAATTCCTGCTGACCCAGGCGCTGCTGCCCCTCATTCGTAAGACCGCCAAGGAGCACGGCGAGGCGTCCATCGTCTACACCTCCTCCAGCGTGGGCCGCAAGGGGCGCGCCTACTGGGGCACCTATGCAATTTCCAAGTTCGCCATCGAGGGGATGATGGAGGTGCTGGCGGACGAGCTGGAGAACACCAGGGTGCGGGTCAACACCCTGAACCCGGGCGGCACCCGCACCAGGATGCGGGCCAGCGCCTTCCCGGCGGAAGATCCGCAAACCCTCAAGACCCCGGCCGATCTGATGCCCCTCTATCTCTACCTGATGGGGCGTGACAGTCAGGGCCAGAGCGGCAAGACCTTCGTGGCCCAGCCCAAATAAATCAACAAATCAACCGGATGGGATTACAGTGAAGAGGGGGTGCCAAGGCGCGCCCTGTTGAATCCCATCGGCCCCAGACAGGTTGCACTATGTTTCGTCCCAAGAGCACGTTTGAGCAATGGCGGATCTTTCAGGCGGTGGTGGACTGCGGCGGTTATGCCCAGGCTGCCGAGGCGCTGAACAAGAGCCAATCATCCCTCAATCATGCGGTTGCCAAGCTGCAACAGAGTCTGGGAGTGGCCCTGCTGGAGGTGCGGGGACGCAAGGCGGTGCTGACGCCGGCGGGGGAGATCTTCCTCAAGCGGGCGCGCCAGCTCAGCCAGCAGGTGGAAGAGCTGGAGAACCTGGCCAACAACCTGGAGCGGCAGTGGGAGCCGCAGATCAACCTCTATGTGTCCGTGGTGCAGCCGCGGGAGCGCCTCTACCGGGCGCTGGCCCACTTCTACCCCCGCAGCCGCGGTTGCCGCATCAACCTGCACGAGCGGATCCACTGCCACTTCAATGCGCTGCAGGCGGGAGATCTGATGCTCTCCGAGCACCTGCCCCAGGATCGCACCGGCCTGCCGCTGGACGAAGTCTGTCTGCTTCCTCTGTGCGCAGCGGGCCACCCCCTTGCGGAGCAGGGAGAGCCCATCACCGCCGAGGTGCTGGCCAGCCACAACCAGATAAGCCTGCATCCCCCCATCCACCGCTCGGTGGACTGGAACGATGCGGACGACACCGGCTGGAAGGCGACCCACTATCACGAGGTGCTCAACATGGTGCGCCTTGGCATGGGTTACGCCTGGGTGCCCCGCCACCTGGTGCAGGAGGAGCTCGCCGAGGGCTCGCTGGTGCAGCTGGATCTCACCGGCGGCAGCGAGCGCTATCTCTACACCTACCTGCTCACCCCCTCGGTGGAGGCGCTGGGGCCGGCGGCCGAGCTGCTGCTGCGCTGCCTGCGCATCGAATACCAGGGAGACAACCCCAGGTAAGGCCGCGTCTTCCCCGCACGACCGGGGCACTGGTGCCGGCACATCCGGGCATCGGCTTCCCTTTGCATCCCCTATACGTTGGGGACCCGCCAGCAGGCGGCCAGCGCCATCAGCGCCAGGGCCGCCGCCACCATGAAGACCCCGTGGAAGCTCCAGAGCTCCGCCACCGTCCCCGCGATGGCCCCCGCCATGATGGAGCCGGTGCGGATGCTATTGGAAAAGAGCGTGGTCGCCACCCCGGCGCGCCCCGGCATCAAGTCCTGGAAATAGGACATGCCGATGCCGGCCACGATGCCGATGAAGATGGCATTGAGCAGTTGCAGCGCAATGAGGGCATGCTGGCTCGACAGGGTCACGAGACCGCCATAGAAACCGACCCCGGCCAGCACCGCCAGCAGCATCATGGGCCGCTTGCCGAAGCGCCGGGTGTAGTAGCCCGCCAGCAGCATGAAGGGGATCTCCAGGGCCGCCGCCGTGCCCATCAGCAAACCGGCCAGCTTCTCCTCCAGCCCCAGCTCGCGGGTGATGTAGAGGGGCATGTTGATGAGGTACATGCTGTTGCAGGTCCACATCAGGGTGGAGGCGATGAAGAGCGCCCGCACCGACGGATCCCGCCAGCTGCTCACCCGCTCCACCTCGCTGTCCATCACCGGCAGCGGCAGGGAGGGAAGCCAGCGCCACACCACGAAAGCGCAGATGACATAGGCCAGCGCCGAGGCCAGATACATCACCTTGAAGCCGTAGCCGATGGCGAGCGCGAAGGCGATGGGCGGCCCGATCACCCAGGCCAGGGAGAACTGGGCCCGCAGCACCGAGCTGAACATGTCGGCCTGTTTGTTGCGGCTGTCGGCGTATTCCCGCGCCAGGGCGAACAGCTGCGGGCTGGCGGTGGCGGTCAGGCTCGCCAGCAGCACCCCCAGGCTCACCAGCAACCAGTACTGCCGGTTCCAGGCAAACAGCAGGGAGAGCGCGATGCCGGCGAAGCAGCAGCGCAGGATCAGCTGCTTGCGATCCCCCTTGTTGTCGGAGCGGTGGCCGAGCCACTGGCTGATGAGGATGCCGATCACCGCGTTCACCGTGTAGAAGAGCCCCACCAGGAAGGGGCGCACCTGCACCTCCTCGGCCAGAAACAGGCTCAAGGTCGGCACCTGCAGCGCCACCGCCACCCCGGTCATGAAGGTCACGGCGAGAAACGAGAGAGAGACGGGATCCGGCCTCTTGCGGGCAGCAGACAGCAAACTCATAGAGATACCATTGATATGGAAGAAAAAAAGGAGCCAGATGCGGGCGGGCTTGGCGTATGGCGGCGGCTATTTTATGCCATTATCAACAGCCACCTCAAGGGTTGCGAGGGGGCGTCCAAGTCCGTACATTGGAAGCCCATCCAGCGCCAGTACAAGGATTTAACATGTTTGATTTTGACCGGGAAATAGATCGCAGCGGTACCATGAGCCTGAAATGGGACAAATACAAGGGTCAGGATGTCCTGCCCATGTGGGTCGCAGACACCGACTTCGTCTCTCCCCCCGCCGTACTGGAGGCCCTCACCAAACGGGTCGCCCACGGCATCTTCGGCTATTCGCGCCCCTCTCCCCGGCTCATCGAACTGATCGTATCGCGTCTGGCCAGCCGCTATGGCTGGACCATCCAGCCCGAATGGCTCGTCTTCCTGCCCGGGGTGGTGCCGGGCCTCAATCTCGCCTGCAAGGCCTGGAGCCAGCACGGGCGCGGCATCATCACCCCCAAGCCGGTCTACTACCCCTTCCTGCAGGCGCCGGGCTTCAATGACCGCCCCCTGCTCACTGTCCCCGTGGTGGAGGAAGAAGGCCGCTGGGTGCTGGATCTCGAAGAGCTTGAGCGTCAGGCCCCCTCGGCGGATCTGCTGTTGCTGTGCAACCCCCACAACCCGGGCGGCACCGTCTTCACCCGGGAAGAGCTGCTGGCCATCGACGCCATCGCCGAGCGCCACAACCTGGTGATCTGCTCCGACGAAATCCACTGCGACCTGCTGCTGGACAAGGATGCCCGCCACATCCCCTATGGTGCCCTGAGCCCGGAGGCGGCCGAACGCTCCGCCGTCATGATGGCGCCGAGCAAGACCTTCAACATCGCAGGGCTGTGCTGCTCCTTCGCCGTGATCCCCAATGCCCGCCTGCGGCTCAAGCTGCAACAGGCGATGCGCGGCATCAGCGCCGACGTCAATCTGCTGGGGTTCGTGGCGGCCGAGGCGGCCTATGAGGGGGGCGAGCAGTGGCTGAATGAACAGCTCGACTATCTGGCCGGCAACCTGGCCCTGATCGAGCAGGCCGTGGCCCGCTGGCCCGGCGTCAAGCTGGCCCGCAACCAGGCCACCTACCTCGCCTGGATCGACATGAGCGCCCTGGGCCTGGACGATCCCGTCGCCTTCTTCGAACAGGCGGGCGTGGGTCTCTCCCCCGGAGCCCAGTTCGGCAACGGCCAGTTCGTGCGCCTCAACTTTGGTTGCACCCGGGCCCGTCTCACCGAGGCCCTGGCCCGCATGGAGAAAGCCATTCTCCAGACCCGCTAGCGAACCGTCCCGGGCGGCGGCCCCAGGCCGCCCGGTGCGCGCAAAAGCGGTAAAATCCGTTCAGCTTCCCGTCTGATACGGATAAGATGAGGCTCATCACCGGATGAGCCCGCCTCCTCCTTATGTTCAGCCACGGTTTCGGTCCACTATGCGCCCATTCGCCTTCTCTGCCCTGTTGCGTCTGCCACGTACCGCCCTGCCCTGGCTTGCGGCCGTGCTGGCGCCCTCCCTCTTCGCCTCCCCCGCCTATGTCACCATCGGTACGGGAGCCCTCAACGGCGTCTACTACCCCACAGGGGGGGCCATCTGCCGCCTGCTCAACGAGGAGAGTGCCCGCCACGGCCTGCACTGCACGGTGCAGAGTACCTCGGGCTCCATCGCCAATCTGGCGGCGCTCGCCAAGGGAGAGGTACAGCTCGCCCTGATGCAGTCGGATGTGCTCTACCATGCGGTGCACGGCAGCGGCCCCTTCGCGGGCCAGGCCCCGGACGATCAGCTGCGCAGCCTCTTGCGGCTCCACAAGGAGTCCCTGACCCTGATTGCCAGCGCCACCAGCAACATCACCACCCTGGCCGACATCAAGGGCAAGCGGGTCGATGTCGGCGCCCCCAACTCCGGGGACAGGGTCACCAGCCGGGCCCTGCTCGATGCCATGGGGTGGCGGATCGCCGACTTCAGCCGCCCGCCCGTGATCTCCGCGGGCAACCGGCTGGAGGGGCTCTGTGACGGCACCCTGGATGCCGCCTTCGTGGTCGCCGGTCACCCCAATCAGGCCATCGGCGATCTCACCGGCCGCTGTCAGGCCCGCCTCATTCCCATCGAGGGGGAACAGGTGGACAAGCTGCTCAAGCAGCACCCCTACTATGATCGCAGCCGCATTGGCGCCAACCTCTATCCGGGGCAGACAAGCGGCGTCAATACCTTCGCCGTCACCGCCGAACTGGTGGCGCTGGCCAGTCTGCCCGAGAGCGAGGTGCGCACCCTGCGGGACGTGCTGAACGAGCGGCTCAAGCAGTTCACCCGGCTGCATCCGGCACTGACCACCCTCACCTGGGAAGGCATGCAGGCGGGTAGCATCGCCCTGCTCCATCCCGGCATGCTGGATGCCGTGCCCACCCTCCCGGCGGACACCCTCACGGCATCCGGTGCCGGGGCCACCTCGGGTGCCTTGCCGACCTTGTCCCCGGCGAGCAGCGCGGCCACACCGACCGATGGGACAGGCCCCCTGGAAGGCACCGCGCCACTGGAGGGGTCCGACACCTTGCCGGAGCAGCCGGCCGCCGCGACCCTCTCAACCAGTTCGGGGGCGGCCTCCACCAACCAGGCCCCGGCACTGACCGAGCCGCCCACACCGGGCAGCGCAACCCTGGCACCAGGCCATCCCCTGACCCCGCCTGAGGCGCCCGCCTCGTCGGCAACGCCGCTGGAGGCGCCATCACCGGAGGCCATGCCGGCCAGCCCGCCCAGCCACGCGGTGGGGACCACAGCCCCCGCCGGGCAATGAACACCAACCAAGAGGCCACCCCAGGGGTGGCCTCTTGGTTATCGGGAACGGGCGCCTGGCCTGTCACGGCGCCAGCAGCAGCGCCGGATTCTGGATCTCCTCCTCCACCCAGTGCAGCAGTTGCTTGATGGCCCGCGACAGCACCTGGTTCTGGCGCACCACATACCCCAGGCTGGTGCCGGGAAAGTCGGTGAGGCGGGTCACGGGGGCGGTCAGCTTGAGCCTGGGGTGGAGGGAGAAGTCCGGCACGATGGCGACGCCAAAGCCCGCCTCCGCCCAGTCGAGCTGGGCATCCACGCTGCCCACCTCCATGATGCGGCAACTCGGCAGGCCGAGCAGGGGCAGGGAGGGGTCGATGAGCGCCCGGGTGCGGGTGTCGTGCCCCAGCAGGATCAGGGTGGGCTCGTCCAGGGGATCGCTCTCCCCCGAGCTTGCCCGCGCCTGCCAGCGGCCGAGGCCGTGGCCCAGGGCGCACCAGGTCACCTGCTGCAGCTCGGTGTAGAAGAGCGGCTCGCTGCGCTTTTGCGCCATCACGAAGCCCAGATCCGCCTTGCCCGCTCGCACCAGGTCTGCCGCCTGATCCGAGGTGGTGTTGAACAGGGTGAGGTCGATGCCGGGAAAGGCCTGCTTGAAGCGCTGGAACGGCTGGATGAGCAGCAGGCGCGAGATGATGTCGCTGGCCGCGATGGCGAGCGTCCCCTGGCTCAACTGGCTCAGGGCATTGAGATCGGACTGGCAGAGCTGCAGCTCGTTGATGGCGCGCTCGGCGCTTTGCAGCAGCCGCTCCCCCGCCTGGGTCAGACGGAACGGGCTGCGCTCCACCAGCTTGACCCGGGTCGCCTGCTCCAGGTTCTTGAGGTGCAGGCTGACGTTGGGCTGGGTCATGTGCAGCTCGGTGGCGGTCTGGCCGAAGTGCTGCAACCGGGCCAGGGTGACGAAGGTGTGCAGCCAGTGAATGTCCAGCATGGGGATCCTCTTCTACCCCGGCTCCCGGAGCGCCGCCCTGTGGGGAGGGACGCCTCCCGAAGCGGGCCTGGTGTCGATAAATACGCCATGATTATATGGCTCTCTTATCGGAATTATAAAGATAATTAATTTTTCTAATCCTCACGGGGCTCCTAGGATGAACGCCTAACGTCTTAGGAGAAAGAGTCATGTCGTCTATCGTAGTCGTAGGTGCTAACTGGGGTGATGAAGGCAAGGGCCGCATCGTCGATTATCTGGCAGGCCAGGCTGGCGCCAGCATTCGCTTCCAGGGCGGCAACAACGCCGGCCACACCGTGGTCAACGATCTGGGCACCTTCAAGCTGCACCAGGTGCCGAGCGGCGTCTTCAACCCGGACTGCCTGGTCGTGCTGGGCCCCGGCATGGTGATCAGCCCCGAGAAGCTGACCGTCGAGCTGGAAGAGGTCAAGGCCTCCGGCGTCATTCCCAAGCTCGCCATCTCTGACCGTGCCACCCTCTGCCTGCCGCTGCACGCACTGGAAGACACCCTGGAAGAGCAACGTCTGGGCGACGGCGCCTACGGCTCCACCCGTCAGGGCATCGCCCCGGCTTACGGTGATCGGGTCATGAAAAAGGCGATCCTGGTGGGCTGGCTGAAACAGCCGGACGTGCTGGTCGAGCGCATCCAGTTCATGCTGGACTGGAAACTGCCGCAGATGAAGGCTCTCTATCCGGACTTCGAATTCACCCAGACCGCCCAGGAGATGGCCGACTGGCTGCTGGAAGTGTCCGCTCCCTGGCTGGACGCCGTCTGTAACGTCAGCATGCCCCTCAAGGCACTGCAAGCCGAAGGCAAGACCCTGCTGTTCGAAGCCCAGCTGGGTGCCGGCCGTGATCTCATCTACGGCGAATACCCCTGGGTCACCTCCTCCCACGTTTCCGGCGCCTACGCCGGCATCGGTGGCGGTCTGCCGGGCCTGCGCCCGGAGCGCGTCATCGCCGTGGCCAAGGCATTCAGCTCCTCCGTCGGTACCGGCACCCTGCTGACCGCCATGGAGAACCAGGACGAGTTCCGCAAGATCACCAACGAGTTCGGCGCCACCACCGGCCGTCCCCGTGACGTGGGTTACTTCGATGCCGTCGCCACCAAGAACGGCGTCGAGCTGCAGGCTGCCACCGAAGTGGCCCTGACCAAGCTGGACTGCCTGACCGGTCTGCCGGATCTGAAGATCTGCGTGGCCTACGAAGGTGCCCACACCGAGAACCCGATCTGGCCGCAGACCGCCGCCCTCACCCCCGTCTACGAGAAGATGGAGAGCTGGAGCGAAGACATCAGCGGCTGCCGCACCTTCGCCGAGCTGCCCAAGGCTGCCCAGGACTATGTGCTGCGCATCGAAGCCCTGCTGGGCGTGCCGGTGCCCATGGTCTCCGTCGGCCCGGGCCGTGACGAGATGATCCTGCGCTAAGGCCCCTCGCCTCTCCCAAAAACCGGCATCCCAGGATGCCGGTTTTTTTAGGTTCATCGCGGCTTTCCGGGGAAGGCCGCCTTGATTTTCAGAAAAAAGTATTCTGAGTCCCTAAATCCATATGCCATGCGCTTTATCACTTTGATCTTGTTGTTCACCCCTTCCAGCACACTCGTGTGCATCGGG
>NZ_JALIHH010000210.1:0-293 GCF_022869435.1 Aeromonas sp. LsrichE-8G | reverse complement strand
GCATTCGCCTGCTCCACTCGCACCCGGTCCACCACCTCTCGGCCATAGCGAGCCACCACGTGGAACAGGTCGTAGACCACCTCCGCCTGCGGGCAGTGTTGCTTCACCTCCAGGTCGAACGCCGTGTTCATGTCCATCGCCACCGCTTCAATCTGCTGGCATCGCTCGCCGAGCTGCTCGAAGAAGGGACGGATAGCGGCCCGGCTGTTGCCGTGCCCCACCCACAGGACGCGGGTTCGCTCGGCATCCATGATCACGGTGGCATAGCGGTGTCCCTTGTGCAGGGCAAACTC
>NZ_JALIHH010000209.1:0-2555 GCF_022869435.1 Aeromonas sp. LsrichE-8G | reverse complement strand
GTGGCAGGAAATAACAGAGAAGTTGGAGTGGGCAATGGTGTATTTATCCAAAAACGGCAAAAAGAGTAGGCAGAGAAAATCCAAGCAAAACAACACGTTAGACGGTATTATTAATTCGCTTGCCGCTTAAGGTTCTGTACATGAGCGGCAGATAGGCCTTCCGGGCGATATCGCCAAGGCCAATCAAGGCAATGCGCATGGGTACTCCTCTCAAGGGGATAACCAGATAACTGCCTGCACGATCTCAGGATTTCCCTCGCAGATCCAGCCTTGGCGTCATCTCGCTCCAGGCGCCTTCTGATGCAATGCGGCATCGCCCCGCGACACCCTGGCCACCTTCCTCCCATCGAAGCGACCCCTGGCGGCGCGGCGCTTGAGCGGCAAACCGCGATAGCAAAACAGGCAGGGCGACAACTGTCGCCCTGCCTGTTACACCCGCACACACCGCCGCACTCGGGCGATTGGCGCTCTTCTCACGTCGAGTTACTCTGCCGACCTGGCCTGCTCTTTGGCATCCCGCCACTTGCCAATCCTGGCGCCCAGCTCGGCGCAAAGCATGGCGCTGACCATGGCACCTATCATCCGGGTCATATCAGACATCTCTGTTGCAACCGGAAGCAGGGGCACAATCAGGTTAAAGGCGATGAGCCCCATCACCAGCCCGAGCCCGCTGCCTACCTTCTCTCTTCGGGATCGCGTTGTTATCGCCATCTGATTGCTCCTGACTTGAACGTTCCACGTGACTCGCCCTTGCCAACGTATCCAGCAAGATAACAAAGCCTTTCTTCATTTGGGACAGCCATCTTTGTGTACGAATTGTTCCATTGGAGGAACCATATCACCCACTCTGTTTCACTGATGCAAAAATCACCTGCTCAAGCAACACCCACGGTGTCGCAGCGTTGTGAAAAAACGGCCTGATAACAAAGGGCCGATAGCCCCTTTTCCCCAACCCGCCTTATCAGGACAGCCATCTTTTGGAGAAAGAGTTATCAAGACAGCCATCTTTTAGAGAAAGCTCTCATCCAGCGCCCAGCACAACTCGTCATCCAGCATTTGCGATGGTATTTGTGGAACTCGGGGGGATTAAAGAGAATGTCTTGGCATCGATGACGCCAATTCATGGCGCCTTATCAGGACAGCCATCTTTTGGAGAAAGCCCTCATCCAGCGCCCAGCACAACTTGTCATCCAGCATTTGCGATGGCATTTGTGAAACTCGGGGGATTAAAGAGAATGTCTTGGCATCGATGACGCCAATTCAGATGCGATCACACCGGCGGGGTGATGGCGCGATACCGGACGTTGTTATGATGCGAGCATTCATCACTCAAAGGGATGGTTGATGACACCGTCGCTGGCCACAGTGCCAGGCAAACTGCTGACAATGCTCTTTGTCACCCACCACTCTGATGCCCTGGCGCCGAAACAGCGTCACTTGCTTGAGCCAGCGCACCTCGTCCACCCCCAGCCGCGTCAGGATGGGGGCAAGACAAACTGGGATATGGCCCCGTTTGTCCACTCGGATGGCGCGACCTGTCCAGTCCACCAGCATCAGGTAATCCGCAAAGGTATATGCCAGGCTATCGGGTCGCGCTTCGTGCGCGAATGGCAACAGCAACGGCGGCAATGGGGCGGCGGACTGCTCGCCATCGAGACGCTGCTTGAGGCTGGTGTAATCGCTCTGCTCGGGCCGATCGGACAATCCCGCTCGTATCGGATTGAGATCAACATAGGCCATGCAGGCCAGCAGGGCTGATTCGGTGAGCAAGGCCTGGCTCTTGAAGCGCCCTTCCCAGAAATGGCCCTTGCAACCATCTTCCCGATTGGCCTGCCGAGCCAGGTTTTCGTTGAGCAACCGCACAAACCAGCTGATGGAATGCAGGCGATCCCGCCACTGTCCTATCAGTTGTTGCACCACGGCCAGTTCGGGCTCAATCAGGGATTCCCCCTGATACCAGCGTCGTACCAGCAGCGGCCACTGGAACAGCGCCGCCCAACGCTCGGCCACCTCCCGCTCGCTCCAATTGGCAGCGGTATCCGACTCGACCTTGAGCACCAGGTGATAGTGATTGCTCATCACCGCATAGGCACACACACCGATGGCAAACAGTCGCGACAATTGGCCCAACTTGTCCACTACCCACTGACGCCGATGCTCGTAACTCTGGCCGGAGTGGGCATCTTCCCCGCACAGAAACGCCCGCCGCACACAGCGACTGACCACATGGTAGTAAGGCGTATCCTGCAAACTGATTTGACGTGAACGGGCAATGGTCATGGCTCACTCCCTGACAGTGACACCTCAAGCCAAGTACAGGGCTACGCCGCTGTCAAAAAGGTGGGTGTCCCAGATTTCACCCCCAGATTGCACAATTTGCTGATCAAGTTCAAAAAACGATGTGATTCCGATGGTTACATCATTTTAAGGCTCGCTTGGGTAGTTTCGTTTGTCTTACAGTGGCTATCTGGAACCTGTTGAACTGCGATGGGCCACTGCCCTCGCTGGTCAATGGAGCATATTGGAAGCTGTAATCCATGGGCGGTAGCGTGGGA
>NZ_JALIHH010000208.1:0-554 GCF_022869435.1 Aeromonas sp. LsrichE-8G | reverse complement strand
ACGGGTGAGGTCCGTCAGGCACAAGTCTTTGTCGCCGTGCTCGGTGCGTCCAACTACACCTTTGCCGAGGCCACCTGGTCACAGTCACTGCCGGACTGGCTGCAAAGCCATGTCCGTGCCTTTGAGTTTTTCGGCGGGACACCGGCACTGCTGATCCCCGACAACCTCAAGAGCGGTGTCAGCAAGGCTTGCCGATACGATCCCGAGCTCAACCCCAGCTACCAGCAGTTGGCCGAGCACTATCAGGTGGCGGTGATGCCAGCTCGTCCTTACAAGCCCAAGGACAAGGCCAAGGCGGAGGTGGGTGTGCAGATCGTCGAGCGCTGGATCCTGGCCCGTCTACGCCATCAGACCTTCTTCTCGCTTGCCGAACTCAACCAGTGCATCCGTGCCTTGCTGAACGAACTCAACGAGCGTCCGTTCAAGCAACTGCCCGGTAACCGACGTGACGCATTTGAGCAGTTGGACCGCCCGGCACTGGGACCACTGCCGGTGCATCCCTATCGCTATGTCGCCATCAAAACGGTCAAGGTCAACATCGACTATCACGTCAG
>NZ_JALIHH010000207.1:0-293 GCF_022869435.1 Aeromonas sp. LsrichE-8G | reverse complement strand
GCCGGTGTCCCGCCGAAAAACTCAAAGGCACGGACATGGCTTTGCAGCCAGTCCGGCAGTGACTGTGACCAGGTGGCCTCGGCAAAGGTGTAGTTGGACGCACCGAGCACGGCGACAAAGACTTGTGCCTGACGGACCTCACCCGTGGTCGGCGACACGATGGGCACCGTGGGCCCGCAGTAGTCGATAAAGAGCTTTTCCCCCGCCTTGTGGATCTGGCGCATGGAGCGCTTTTGCAACTGACACCAGGACTTGTAACGGTCACAGAACTGGGAGTAGCTGTAACAGCTATT
>NZ_JALIHH010000018.1:0-12452 GCF_022869435.1 Aeromonas sp. LsrichE-8G | reverse complement strand
CATGTTGCGCGAGGCGACGCTGGCGCATGGTGAGCTGTGGAAAGAGAGACAGTAGATGTTGAAAGGCTTGGGTATCCATGATGGAGGCCCTCAGGGTGATGACCTACTTCAAGGTTAGCCTTTCAACATGTAATTGGGACAGCGCCTTTGAAAAGACGTGTTTTCCGGTGTGAACTGGCCGCCGCCAGCCAAGCAGGGGCTGGCGATGCATGCCGACATGCTGAGGGTATTTGCAATACTGTATATACGTACATATACTTGCAATCACTATCATCAGGAGGGCGCCGCGATGGCCGTTGAGATCAAGTATGTTGTGGTACGTGGGGGAGTGGAGAAGATGACCTTTGCCAGCAAGAAAGAGGCGGATGCCTATGACAAACTGCTGGACACCGCCGATGAGCTGATGACACTGCTGGCGGGTGCGCCGGTCGCGCTTGCACCGGAGCAGCAGGAGAGTCTGGCCTTTTATCTGGCCGAGCAGCGGGATCAGTTGCAGCAGGTATTGCGCGGTGGAAAAGGGCAGGGGAATCCCCCCAAAGAAGACAAGCTGGATACTGAACTGCCAAAGGGGAAGCCCCTGAAGAGCGTGGCTTGAGACGAAAGGGCGGGGAAGGGGATGTGAGGCAGAACCCGCTATCTCATTCATGAAAAGTGCAACTTAAGTCATTTTCACGACTATTTTCCCCGAGGATTTTCCAACCACACTGCATATTCATTGAATATGCCGATTGCTCGTCATCATGGGGTATCACAGCAAGATGCCTCAGGTCGTTGCCCCCAAGGCGCACTGCAAGCCCTGATGCCGATAACCCCATTTATCGGCATCAGGGGGTTGCGGCCCCGTTCAAAACATTCAACCGACATCACACACCATCATGACTCATCCAGCACTTCCACCCGCCATGCCACTGTTCGATAGCGTGGACCACCTTGAGGCGGGCAATCCCCAGGTCAACCAGTACCTCGCCACCCTGAGTCTTGGCAAGGTCCCCGACGCGGGGATCGTGTATGAGCTGGCCGTCGACTGGCTGCTGGAGCAGCGCCACAGCGAAAACAACTACAAGACCTATCGCAGTGAGCTGACCACTTTTTTGCACTGGTGTTTTTGCGAGGTGGCCATCAGCCCCAGGGATCTCACCAGGCGCATCATGATGCGCTATCTCGACTATTGCCAGGCGCCACCGTCCGGACTGATTGCCTACCGCAACGTCGCCCAGTTCGTGCTCGACAAGGAGTGGGGGGAACGGTTGCCAAACCCCCTGTGGCGTCCGTTTCTTGGCAAGCGGGAACTGGGCCGGGAGCTGCCGTATCGACTGAGTGAGCAGGCGATGAAGACAAAACTCGCCATTTTGTCCGCCTTCTTCCAGTTTCTCATCCAGGAGGAGTACATGGATCGCAATCCGGCTCTCCTGCTGCAGCGGGTTAAACGTGCGGGCCCCCAGGAGGCTGGTGAAGATGCGCAATCCTTCACCGAGCTGCAATGGTCCTATGTGATGCAAGCCGCCGAACAGCTCGCTGCCGAATGCCCGGCACAACATGAGCGCAGCCGCTTTCTCATCTGTCTGATGTATGCCTGTTATCTGCGAATTTCCGAGGTGGCGGCCAGGCCGGGTTTCAGCCCCGTCATGGGCCAGTTTCGACGTGACGCCAAAACGGGCGTCTGGGGTTATGACATTCCCCGCAGCAAAGGCGGTAAACGTCGCACCGTGGCCGTTTCACAGGCTCTGCTCGAAGCCCTGGCTCGCTATCGTACCTTTCTTGGACTTTCGCCACTGCCGGCCCCCGGGGAGCAGACCCCGCTGTTCGTACGCCACAAGGCGGCGGCCCATGGCCGCGAACAAGGCGAACTCAATGCCAATCTGGGTATCCGCCAGCTACGAGACCTGGTAATGGCGGTATTTGAACAGGCCGCAAGCCTCGCCGAACAAGATGGTTTTGATCAGGATGCCGCTGAAATGCGAACCCTGACGCCGCACTCCATTCGCCATACCGGTATCACCCATGACATCAATCTGCACGGCCGGCCTTTATCCCACGTACAAGCCGATGCGGGACATGACAGCATCGACACCACCTCCAAGTACCTGCACACCGGCAACCGGGAACGTCACGAGAGTGCCAGCCGCAAGCCGCTGGACCACTTGCTCGACCAGAACCGTACATATGACTGATAACCAATGGTGAACAATAAAACTGCACTCATAACCAAGACACGGGACCTAAAGGCAATCCTTGATTGACCATGCCCTGGGACTCATAAATTCGACACCGCGCATAATGTATATTATGTTAAATGATATATCTTGGTGTTCTGTCACCCTCAACCGAACTGTGTATAATGGTGGCAATTGATCCTATCCCCGACCGGATGTCTTAAGTGGCTGAATTAACATCAGAACAATTAAAACCCGCTTTCTCGATTGAGCAGTTCCCCACACTTGGCGAACTCGACCCCATGCCGTTTGCCGCCCTGCAACCCAGAGCGATTTCGGGTATCAAACGGCTGGCCAGTTTTGATGGTGACTGCCCGGTCATGATCCTCAACGGTTTCCCCGGTGCAGATTACGAGAATGTCTGCCAGACCCTGATCGCCTCTTCGAATGGCAAGGATGGCGACCTGTTCGATCTCTGTTATACCGAGAATCTCAACAACCCTTTCAAGCCCATCTGGCTGCGCCTGCAACCGGGCTCGGGTTTCGAGTTCTGCGAAATGGTCGGTGAGCTGCTCAAGCTGATGAGCCACCATCTCGACGCCGAGCGGCTGGTCACCCGGATCATCCGCAAACAGAACAACGACCCCAAGATCGTGGATTTCCTCTCCGATCTGGCCGCCCATGTCGCCCAGGGCCTCGAGTTCCAGCACCCGGTGCTAATCAACCTGCTGATCCATCATGAGGATCAGCAAGCCCCTGTCGTCTACGGCCGTGACCTGAACTGGGATACCTTGTTCGGCTCCATCAACTATCAGACGGAACAAGGCTCCGTTTACGCCAACCAGCACCTTTTGGAACCTGGTCTGCTGCGGGAAGCCAACGGTGGTTACCTGATACTTCAGCTCGATGAGCTGCTGGATCAGCCTCATCTCTGGTTCAAGCTCAAAAACGCCATGCAAAAAGGCGAGCTGGACTGGAATGCCTATCAGGAAGGCAAGACGCTGACGCCGTTCTTCACCCCGGAAGCGACCCCCATCCGGTTCAAGTTGATCCTGGTCGGTGACAGGCTGGACGTGGCGGAATTCCAGATGCTGGACAGGGACATGGCGGAGCGCATCTTCCTGCGTGCCGATCTGGTCTCCGAAGTGAACATCGAGGAAGATCTCCCCGCCTTCCTGCAATATCTCGCCTGGCTGCGAGCGCGCTGGGCGCTGCTGGATTTCACGCCAAGTGCCCTCCTCGCCCTCTGTCGCCATGCCAGCCGCCTGTGTGACCACCAGGAGTGGCTATCCCTCTCCGAGGTACAGCTCGGCGCCATCATGCGCATGGCCGACAGCCTGGCCCGCGAGCTGGAAGCGACCTGCGTCACTGACGAACATATCCTGCTCGCCCTGGAAGAGCAGGATTACCGCCTCAACTATCTGGTGGAGCAATCGGATCAGGGTGTCATCGACGGCCAGATCCTGCTGCAGACCGACGGTGAAGAGGTTGGCCAGATCAACGGCCTTTCCGTCATCCAGGTGGCCGGCCATCCCTATGACTTCGGGGAGCCGGTACGCCTCACCGCGACCGTCCACCTCGGGGATGGCGATGTGGCTGACATCGAGCGCAAGGCGGAGCTCGCCGGTCACATTCACGCCAAGGCCATGATGATCATCCACGGCTACCTCTCCAACAAGTTCGGTGCAGAGAACCCCTCGCCGCTCTCGGCCAACCTGGTGTTCGAGCAGTCATACCACGAGATCGATGGTGACAGCGCCTCCCTGACCGGCCTGTGTGCCCTCCTCTCCGCCCTCGCCCGCCAGCCCATCTATCAGCACTTCGCCGTGACCGGTGCGGTCGACCAGTTCGGCAATGTGCAGGCCGTTGGCGGCGTGAACGAGAAGATTGAGGGCTTCTTCCGGGTGTGCAAGATCCACGGTCTCACCGGCAAGCAAGGCATTCTGCTGCCCGGCACCAACGCCCAGCAGCTCAACCTCTCTGATGAAGTGATCGCGGCAGTAGAGGCCGGCCAGTTCCACATCCACCCGGTGGATCACGTGGAAGAGGCTATCGAGCTGCTCACCGGCTGCGTTGCTGGCGAACCGGACATGCCGGATACCCTGTTTGGTCGCATCCAGGAGAGACTTGACGAACTCAATGGCACGGCAACCAAGAGTGGCGGCCTGCTGCGCAGCCTGCTGGATCGGCTGCTTGGCCGTTAAATGAAGTGATCGGAGTTGTTTAGCGAACAGCTGTAAGCTAAATTGGCCCGGCTTTGACCCATATGAAGGATAAACAGCGTGACCCTAGATAACGACACCACTGATCCCCGCCTCTCCCTGTGCGAACAAGGCAAAGAGTCCTTTACCCGTGAAGAGCTGCTTGCCTGCAGCCGTGGCGAATTATTTGGTGAAGGTAACAGCCAGCTGCCCGCCCCCAACATGCTGATGATGGATCGCATCGTCAAGATCAACGACCATGGCGGCGAGCACGGCAAGGGTGAAATCCTGGCTGAACTCGATATTACGCCGGATCTCTGGTTCTTCGACTGCCACTTCCCCGGCGATCCCGTCATGCC
The DNA here is from genome assembly GCF_022869435.1 of Aeromonas sp. LsrichE-8G. Classification (NCBI taxonomy): domain Bacteria; kingdom Pseudomonadati; phylum Pseudomonadota; class Gammaproteobacteria; order Aeromonadales; family Aeromonadaceae; genus Aeromonas; species Aeromonas sp. LsrichE-8G. Next base: position 7,739 of record NZ_JALIHH010000018.1, on the reverse strand, counting down.
CGGCTGCCTGGGCCTGGATGCCATGTGGCAACTGGTCGGCTTCTTCCTGGGCTGGAAAGGGGGTCCTGGCAAAGGACGTGCGCTGGGTGTCGGTGAAGTCAAGTTCACCGGCCAGATCCTGCCGACGGCCAAGAAGGTCACCTACAAGATCACCTTCAAGCGCGTCATCAACCGCAAACTGGTCATGGGCATTGCCGATGGCGTCGTGGAAGTGGATGGTCGCCCCATCTACAGCGCCACCGATCTGAAAGTGGGCCTGTTCAAAGACACCACCGCATTCTGATCCTGCTCCTGGGTGAGCAGAGACAACGTAAAGGGGCCACGATGGCCCCTTTCCTTTTGTAATGAGTGATGAAGTATCGGTTACTTCATGAAGAGGCCTGAGCCTCGCCCTTCCATGGCATCGCGCCAACCACCAAGCCAATGGCCCCTTGCATCCAGGCACTGGTACGGACACGCTTCTTTCTGTTTGCCGACTACGCCAGCCTGATAACCACGAGCGCGAGCTCTCTCCAGACGGTCCCGTTTCTGTCTCTTCATCATCTACGACCCTCTTCGTGGAACAAAAAAAGCGACCAGTTTTTCACCGGTCGCCTTCATTTTTACCCCAGGGGGGAGGCAGGGTCAAACAAAAAATTCCATGCTATTCAGGGGTTGTGACACAAGATACTGAACTGCATTAATTTTTGATGACACTTATTTATCGCTGATAGCGACGCAGCCAGGCAAAGGGCAGCGCCAGCAGAGTCAACCAGAACAGGCTGCCGCCACCGCCCTCGCCACCATCCTGACCGGTCTGGTTGTTGACCGGCGCATTGCTGACCACATAGCTGGCCGGGGCATTGCCCTGATAATCCGCCACGGCCGGCGTCAGTTTGACGGCGACCACGGTGGCGTTGGCGCGTTTGTTGAGGTCGCTCTCGCTGTCATAGCGATACGCCGTCGCGGCAATGGTGCCGTCGCTGCTGATGCCGCTGGCGTAAGCGATGTGATAGTACTTGCCGTTCTGGGCACACTGCTTGTTGCCGGCGTCATCCTTGCCACAGATGAGATCGTTCAGATACCAGCTGTTGGCCGGGGCGGCCGCGTTCAGCAGGAAGGCTTCCTGCATGCGGTTGGTGCCATTGACCACCGGTTGGGTCTGATGGCGGGAGTCGCGCCAGCCAACCACCATGTTGTGCTCGTTGATGGCGGCCGCTTCCGAGCCTGCCCCCGAGACCGGCTTGTCTTGAAGAGGAAGGCTGGCCGCCGTACCCGGCTTGCTCAGGTTGAACAGGAACATCTCCACCGGGCGGTTCTGACCCTTGTTGATGCGATAGCGCTGGTTGCCGATCACGTAGCCGTTGTCGTTGACGGCCACGGCCCAGCTGTGTTGCAGCTTGGCATCGTCCTTGCCAGGCTCGCCATCCGGCAGCGGGATGATCTTGGTGGTGCCCACGGTGCCGGCAGCCGTATCCAGGGTCCAGTAGCTGGCGAGGTTGCGGCCATCCAGATCACCGGTGCCCACCTCGCCGGTAGAGCTGTAGCCCACGCCGTAGAGGGTGCCGTTGTACTTGGCCACGCCCAGTGCAGAAGCGGTTTGCAGCACCTCGTCACGCTGATGGCCATAGGTGCCGGCCTGCATCAGCTTGTTGAACCCGCCCGAGCTGTTGAGCAGCCAGAAACTCGCCTGGGTATCGACCCCGGGGCAGTAGCGGAAGTGACCGTACTGGCTGTCATTGCCCGTCTCGAAACACCACTTGTAGAAATCACCGCCCACCTTGTGGCGATACTTGTCGCTGGCCGCGGTACCGGTCACCAGATACTGACCGTTGTCCAGCTTCTTGATGGAGGTGGGTACGCTCAGGCCGTGGGTGCTGGCCGCATCCTTGAGCTCGACCGGGTTGCCGTCATTGACCACGGCAAAGGCGGTGCGCAGCTTGCCATTCATCTTGTAACCGACCCGATCCTCCGGAACATCCCCGAGGGCCGTCACCAGGCCATCGACCTCGGAGCTGGTCACGTAGCCCAGGTTGCTGCGTTGATCCACCTTGTCCAGGAAGTCGCGACGCCACTGGTAGGCAAAGCCCGAGTTGTCGCTCCAGAAGGAGTTGCAGACCGAGTTGGAGAGCATGCAACCCTGCTCGAAACGGAAACGATCCACCAGGAAGTCGGCAAACCGCACGGTGGAGAAGTATTCCGCCATGTTGTTCTTGGTGTTGAGCCCGATGAGGCCGTTGGCATCGCCGCTGATCCCGCTGGCATAGCCTTTGACTTCGTCATCGACGATGGTGAAAAAGGAGCTTTGTGCCGCCTGCGCGTTGAGGCTGGCGCCGACCAGGATGGCCAGCATGGATAATTGCTTTTTCATCTACTTCCTTAGTCTTGATGTTTCAACGCTTCCAACTCCTCCCAACGGGAGAAGGCGTGTTCCAATGCGGCCTCTGCCGCATTCAATGCATCCAGTTTGGGCTGGGTCTGCTCTGCTGGCAGGGAGAAGAAACCGGGGTGGTTAATCTCGGCCTGCAGGGCATCGAGTTCCATTTCCAACTGTTCCAGCCGGGCTGGCAGATTATCCAGCTCCAGTTGCAACTTGTAAGAGAGTTTTCGTGTTTTTTTCGCAGGCTCCGCTGCCGACGCGACAGGCTCTGCCACCTTGACCGGGGCCGGCTTGGCCGTCTGTTGGGCGGCCTGCAGGGCTCGTGTGGCCATCATGTCGGCGTAGCCCCCGACATAATCGCTGATCCGACCATCCCCTTCAAACAGCCAGCAGCCGGTCACGGTATTGTCGATGAAACGGCGATCGTGGCTGACCAGCAGCAGGGTCCCCGGGTAATCGGTGAGCAGCTCTTCCAGCAATTCCAGCGTTTCGACATCCAGGTCGTTGGTTGGTTCATCCAGAATCAACAAGTTACTGGGCTTGAGGAAGAGTTTGGCCAACAGTAGACGGTTTTTCTCGCCCCCTGACAAGGCCTTGACCGGGGTGCGCGCCCGCTTGGGCTCGAACAGGAAGTCCTGCAGGTAGCCGAGGATGTGGCGGGAGCGGCCGCGAACCATCACCTCCTGCTTGCCCTCCCCCACGTTGTCCACCACCGTCTTCTCGGGGTCGAGCTGCTCACGATATTGATCGAAGTAGGCCACTTCCAGGTTGGTCCCCTGGCGCACCGAGCCACGGCTCGCCTCGAGCTGACCCATCAGCAGCTTGATCAGGGTCGACTTGCCGCAGCCGTTGGGGCCCACCAGAGCAATCTTGTCCCCGCGCAGCACCTGCAGATCCAGTCCCTGGAACAGGGTGCGATCACCAAAGTCCAGCCCCAGCCCCTCGGTCTCGAACACCAGCTTGCCGGAGCGGCCCGCCTCGTCCAGTTGCAGCTTGGCCTTGCCCTGCAGTTCCCGGCGCTGGGTGCGCTCCATGCGCATCGCCTTGAGGGCCCGCACCCGTCCCTCGTTGCGGGTACGACGCGCCTTGATCCCCTGGCGCACCCATACCTCTTCCTGGGCCAGCTTGCGGTCAAACTCGGCGTTTTTCAGCTCCTCGACCCGCAGCCACTCCTCCTTGCCTTGCAGATATTCGTCATAGTTACCGGGCCAGGAGGTGATCACGCCGCGATCGAGATCGATGATCCGGGTCGCCAGCTTGTGGATGAACTCCCGGTCGTGGGAGATGAAGACGATGGCGCCGCGAAAATCCTTGAGGAACTCTTCCAGCCAGTTGATGGCATCGATGTCCAGGTGGTTGGTCGGCTCGTCCAGCAGCAACAGATCCGGGTCACACGCCAGGGCGCGGGCCAGAGCCACCTTGCGCAGCCAGCCGCCAGACAGACTGTCGAGCGTCACATCAGGGTCGAGATCAAGCAGGGTCAGCACCTGATTGATGCGGGTCTCGTACTGCCAGCCGTTCTGATAGTCGAGCTGCTCCTGCAACTGGCTCATGGTGCGAATGTTGGCATCGGAAGGGTCGTGCGCCAGGGCGTGGGAGACATGGTGGTACTGCTTGAGCAGCTCCCCTACCCCGGCCAGCCCTTCTGCGGCGTAATCGAACACGGTGATCTCGCTCGAGGCGGGCGGATCCTGCTCGAGGCGGGTCACTTTCAAATCTTGTTGCAACACCAGACGGCCGTCGTCCAGCGGCAGTTCGCTGGCAATCACCTTCATCAGGGTAGACTTGCCCGCCCCGTTGCGACCCACCAGACAGAGGCGCTCGCCCCGCTCTATGGTGAGCTCGGCATGGTCGAGCAGCGGAAAATCACTGAACGACAGGGACGCGCCGTGCAATGTCAAAAGAGCCATGTTTGTTCCTTGTTGCTTATGAAAAAACGGGCGGCAGCGTGAGTCTGCCCCCGTTTTGTCGTCAAATCCTGCTCACCCCTGTACCAGCCAGCCTTGCAGCTCCCCCAGGGTAAAAGGCCAGCCCAGCTCCCGGCCGGCACTGTCTTGCAGCACCGGGATGCGCACCCGGTAAGCCTCGAGCCAGGCCTCCTCCTCCAGGATGTCGCAACGGCGGGTCTGCGCGGCCATCCCGGCCTGTTCCACCAGCGTCCACGCCTGTTCGCACAGGTGGCAGCCGTCGGTGTGAAACAGGGTCAGCATCAGCCTTGTGCCTCGGCGTGGGTGATGATCCAGCAGTTGTGGATATGCTGGTTGCGCTCGAAGTCCTTGGGCCGGGTCTTGTTCGTGATGTTCTGCGCCTTGAGACCGATGGCGTCAAGGCCGGCCAAGTCCATCTTGAAGTGGCGCTTGTTGTTGGAGAAGACCAGGGTGCCGTCCGCCGCGAGCAGGCGCTTGAGGTGCTGCATCAACAGCAGGTGATCCCGCTGCACGTCGAAGCTCTCGTCCATCCGCTTGGAGTTGGAGAAGGTGGGCGGATCGATGAAGATGAGGTCGTACTGTTCGTCCGCCTCGGAGAGCCACTTCAGGCAGTCCGCCTGCACGAACTTGTGCTCGCGGCCCACCAGCGAGTTGAGGCGCATGTTGTCCTGGGCCCAGTTGAGGTAGGTGCGCGACATGTCCACCGTGGTGGTTTCGCGGGCGCCGCCGAGCCCCGCGTGCACGGTGGCACTGCCGGTGTAGGCGAAGAGGTTCAGGAAGCGCTTGCCCCGAGCCATCTGGCCCAGCATGCGGCGGGTCTGGCGATGGTCGAGGAAGAGGCCGGTGTCCAGATAGTCGTAGAGGTTGACCCAGAGGCGTGCACCGTACTCCTGAACCTCCATCCGGTGCTGCTCTTCGGAGAGCTTCTGGTACTGCTGTTTGCCTTCCTGGCGCTCGCGCACCTTCAGGATCACCTTCTCGCCGTCCATGCCGGTCACCTTGATGGCGGCCTGCACCATGTCCAGCAGACGCTGGCGGGTCTTCTGGGCGGGAATGTCCTTGGGCGCCGCGTACTCCTGTACCACCAGATAATCCTGATAGCGGTCGATGGCAGCGTTGTACTCCGGCAAGTCCGCGTCATAGAGGCGGTAGCAATCGAGGTTCTCCTTGCTCGCCCATTTCTCGAGGGTCTTCAGATTCTTGCGCAGACGGTTGGCAAAGTCCTGGGCCACCTCTTTCTGGGAAGCGACGGCATCGAGGGCGATCTGATAGTTGCGCAGCTGGCACTCGAGGGCGCCGTTGAACAGGCGATACTGCTTGTCGGCACGCAAGCGCAGGCAGCTCAGGAGTTCGGGAGAGGCGGAGAGAATGGTGACCTTCCACCCCTGGAAGCCGCGGCGCAGGGCATCGCCAAGGGCCTGATGCACTTCCAGCAACGCCGGGAATTCACCGAGACGCTCGCCATAGGGCGGGTTGGAGATGAGCATGCCGACCTGACGGCTCTCTCCTTCCACAGCCGGCATCGGCAGCGGATTTTCCAGCTTGGTGACATCGGCCTGCTTGAAGGTAATGAGATGGGCCACGCCGGCGGCCTTGGCGTTGTCACGGGCCTTCATCAGGACTCGGGTATCCGCATCGCAACCGAACAGTTTCACCTCGCAGCGCTGCATGCCGCGCTTGGCACGCACCTGGGCTTCCATCATCAGACTCTGCCACAGTTCACCATCGTGTTGCAGCCAGCGATCGAAACCGAAGCGCTCACGGCGCAGCGCAGGCGCCATGTCGGCAGCGATGAAGGCCGCTTCAATCAGCAGGGTACCGGAGCCGCACATGGGGTCCATCATGGGCTCGCCAGCCCAGCCGCTGCGGGCAATCATGGCCGCAGCCAGGTTCTCTTTGAGGGGCGCCTCGCCGGTGCCCTGGCGATAGAAGCGCTGGTGCAGCGCCGGTCCTGACAAGTCCAGCGTGATATTGGCCTTGCCTTTGCCAAGGTGCGCCATGATGCGAATGTCCGGAGACTTCTTGTCCACATCCGGGCGCACGTGGCCGCGCTTGGTGAAGCGATCGACGATGGCGTCCTTGATCTTCAGGGCGCCGTACTGGGTATTGCGAATGGAGGCGTTGGTACCGGTAAAGTCCACCGCGATGGTGGCGGTACCGGAGAAGTGCTCCTCCCAGGGAATGGTATGAGCCCCGAGGTAGAGGTCCAGATCGTCGTTCATCTGGAACTCGGAGAGCACCAGCACGATACGGGAGGCAAAGCGGCTCCACAGACAGGCCTTGTAGCCGATGGCCAGTTCGCCCTTGAAGTGGACGCCGGCCACGGTCTCACGGACCTGCTCCGCACCCAGATTGGTCAGCTCGACGGCCAGCAGGTTTTCCAGCCCCTTGGGGCAGGTTGCAAAAAATTCTTTCATCACGCTCACGGGGATGCCATAAAAATAGTGCCGCATTATACCTTATCGGCCCGCGCTCGGCACTCGAACCTTGGACAAAGGCGCCATATAAACGGCAAGAGGCGCGGCAGACTCTCCCCTCCCCCCTTGCGGGCGACAGGATCCCGCTCTTGGCTGGCAGCTGTCTACCATCACATTCGTAAAGAATTCGAAAATCTTGCCCGGACCAGGCAGAAAATGGTCGTGACGACCAGACGAAGGAAAAAGACAAATAATGGAACAAGAGAGAGACTGTGCGCTTAAATATCAGACCAATATAGCAGGCCTATAACAGACTTATTCGTCGCCATATAACGGCCCCATCGTCAGCCCACTTCCCGATATTGTGTCTGTGCCCGGACTCTGGCTTGCATCCGGTTATTCATCACCTTGATCACGGCAAAGCGCGGCAGCGTCTTGCTGTTGGTCAGCACCAGTTCGTCGGTCAGGTTCAGGCAAACGCTCGCCTGATCGCCGGCTTCGATGACCATGAATTCCCCCCGACCGTGGGGAGTATCCATCCACACCAGGGATCCCATCTCTGGAATAACATGAGCCTGCTGTTCATGAAAGAACCAGCTTTGCGGCATCAGGGGTTTATAAAAACGGCTGACGGCGATGGCATTGAGGACCAGCTGGACCTGGTGGGGCGTACTCCAGTCGAGTTCAGCGGCCTTGTCCATCAACTGGTAATAGAGGGCGGCATCATCCACACAAAAAGGCTGGGTGGTGAAAGAACAGGGAACAAGTTGTCGACCTTTATATTCGGTGGCAAATATCATGCGATCGGACAAATCCAGCATCAGGCGATCATCCTGAGCGTCATAATGCCACTGCCAATTGTCATTGGGTTGAATACACATGGTGGTGCCCTCAGGGCGAGAGCGTGAACATATTGTTAAATTGATGCCAGTTCAGCTAACCCAGCATCCAGTACCTTTTCCAGATATGGGCTGCTCATGCCCGCAAATTGCTGCTTCTTCCGCAAGCTTGCCTTACGGCTGGTTTCGGCTCGCA
>NZ_JALIHH010000206.1:0-750 GCF_022869435.1 Aeromonas sp. LsrichE-8G | reverse complement strand
AAGCTGTAAATAGTCGAGATCTTAACCAACTGTTTATTATTATGGCCCAGAAGTCTTTGCTCGACTACCTTGAATCAATCCCAGACCCACGCAATCAGGCCAAGTGCTCACATATCTTGTCAGAGGTTGTTTTCATGGCCATTTGCGCCATGATGTGCGGTTTTGATACTTGGAGCGAGATTACCTTGTTTGCTCAAGAGCGAGAGCCATGGTTCCGGCGCTGGCTGCGCTTGCCTGGCGGCATTCCATCACACGATACATTCAACCGCATCTTTGCCACTCTGCCTCCCGCCAGTCTGAAATCCATTTTTCAAGCGTGGATCGGCGACATCATGGGCGATGAAAAACTGGTTGGCCAACTAGCGGTTGATGGTAAAGCTCTTCGTGCTACCGCTAAAGGGCGAGGAGCCAACGTTGTTCATATGGTCAATGTCTGGTCAACTGAGCTGGGAATGTGTGTTGGCCAGCAAAAAGTCGCTGACAAATCTAACGAGATCACGGCAATACCTGAGCTACTCCAACTTCTTGAATTAAAAGGGTGTTTGGTCAGTATTGATGCAATGGGTACACAGGTCAAAATTGCTGACACCATCCTCAAGAAGTCGGGGGATTACCTGCTTGCGGTGAAAGACAACCAACCTAGCCTCAATACTGAAGTAAAAGAACAGTTCCAAGCGTATTGGGATAAGAATGAAAGCGATGTTTCGGGGCACGGCTTTACTGAACAATTTGACTCAGAACATGGGCGAA
>NZ_JALIHH010000205.1:0-349 GCF_022869435.1 Aeromonas sp. LsrichE-8G | reverse complement strand
ATCCTATCGTTGGTGGAGACGGCCAAGCGATTGGGCCGCTGCCCGCAGGAGTGGCTGAGGGCAGTTGTCAGGTCCTGCATCGAGAAAACCGACTACCCGTTCCCGGAGGAGTTGGTGCTGTCAACACCGTCCCGGTGAACGGTTACTGGCGAGGGTCGTGAATATTGTCGAAGAACTGAGCGAAAACGGCATCAATAGACATGCCTGATTACCCATGATTAGCAGTCACCACGAGCTATACTGATCTTACGTACAGTTACTGAGGTGCGAGATCATGGCCAAAAGCAAAGTCCAATTCCAGAAAGGCTACAGCCTGTTTGATTTTTTCAAGGACTATGGCACTGAAGCG
>NZ_JALIHH010000204.1:0-545 GCF_022869435.1 Aeromonas sp. LsrichE-8G | reverse complement strand
GTCGGCGACACGATGGGCACCGTGGGCCCGCAGTAGTCGATAAAGAGCTTTTCCCCCGCCTTGTGGATCTGGCGCATGGAGCGCTTTTGCAACTGACACCAGGACTTGTAACGGTCACAGAACTGGGAGTAGCTGTAACAGCTATTGGGATAGCGCTGGGTGTACTCCTCCCAGAGCAGCTGTTTGGAGACCCCCTTGCGCTTGAGCTCCTGATGGACAGAGGGCCAATCCGGCACAACATGGCGGGCCGAGATGGTGGTATCGGCCTGCGGATAGAACAGGGCAGCCAGTCGGCCATCATCAAGCTCGGTAGGTAAGGGCCAGGTAAGGCCGAGCGCCTGGGCACTTTTGAGGAGTTTCTGGATGGAGCCGACACTGACCTTGGTACAGATACTGATTTGGCGAACAGAGAGGTCAGCTTCCAGCCGCAGTCGCAGTACTTCACGAATTTTACGCATTGCAATCCTCTTGGCAGACATAGGCTCTTCCCTGGCAAAAGGGAGAGCGTATCAAAGGTTTTTAAATCAATGCGTTAAGGATGATTC
>NZ_JALIHH010000203.1:0-493 GCF_022869435.1 Aeromonas sp. LsrichE-8G | reverse complement strand
TGCGCTTTGGTGGCATCCATGAATATCGACTGGGAGAAGCTCCGCCACAAGTAACGGAGCTAACAGGAGACCAGCAGATCATTTTGGAGGTATTGGGTGAGCGCTATCGGCAAATTTATTCCTAAATCAGGTGCGGAATGTCGGATAAAAGTCATCCATATGATTTTTCAATGAAAAATTACTGACACTGGCCTCGATAGCGACTCAATTGGCTGGCACAGCCCTTGCACTTTGTGATGTACGCAGGGACGTCACAAGGAGTTGCCTATGCTGCCCATCAAGCCCCCCGGACCCGGTTGTTACGACGAGATGCTGCTCACCGACAACCAGTTTCGCGATCATTACCACGCCTCATGTACAGAACCTTAAGCGGCAAGCGAATTAATAATACCGTCTAACGTGTTGTTTTGCTTGGATTTTCTCTGCCTACTCTTTTTGCCGTTTTTGGATAAATACACCATTGCCCACTCCAACTTCTCTGTTATTTCCTGCC
>NZ_JALIHH010000202.1:0-407 GCF_022869435.1 Aeromonas sp. LsrichE-8G | reverse complement strand
GCCTGATTTTCACAGATGAGCTCAAGGATCACTTGATTCAGCTCTGGCCGGTGATCACGACTATAACCACGCACCAGTTGCAGCTTACCGACCAGATCCCCATCGGCACAGTCATAGGCGCCATCGACGTGGAAGCTGGTAATATCGAGGTGCACTGCGGTGCTTTTGAGCCCCAGCCGCTCGACAACTTGCGCCGCCATCACCTGATACAAGGCGCTGACATCGGCCTCAAAGAGGGCATCGAGACAGCGACCGAGCACATCATCATTGAGGTCATCAGCACAGATCCCGGGGCCAATCAGGCGCTCAACCGGCTTGTTAGCGAAGAATTGCGGGAACATGTGCAGGGTGCTGCTGTGAAAGCCGAGGCCGTTCACTATCATGGCGACCAAGGCTTCACCATGTGA
>NZ_JALIHH010000002.1:0-82037 GCF_022869435.1 Aeromonas sp. LsrichE-8G | reverse complement strand
TAGCAAGCTACTTTCCCGCTGCCGCTCGACTTGCATGTGTTAGGCCTGCCGCCAGCGTTCAATCTGAGCCATGATCAAACTCTTCAATTTAAGTTTGGTTGCCTGTTAAGGCGGCTCAATGAATTGCTGAATTAACTGCTGCAACTTAAAAGTTGCTTTGGTCACTTCATCAGACATTGATATCAAAAATTGTTTTTGATGCTCGATGCTGTGAGTGCCCACACAGATTGCTTGATTCAAATTGTTAAAGAGCGTCACGCTTATCGCGTTGAGGAGGCGCATCTTACGCCCCTCACTTCGAAAGTCAAGCGGTTGTTTTCGCTTTTCTTTCGGCGCCCACTTCCTAAGGAAGCTGGCTCATCAGGTTGGCGTGGTACGCCGTGCTGGTAGGGGCGCATTATAGGGAGCCGCGCCGTGATGACAAGAGCTTTTTGTAAAAATGCGCTCGTTTGCTGAAAAAGCAGGCTAAACCCCATGAAATGAGAGTTTACCCCAGTTTCATGCCGCTTTTTTGTTCATACCGTCAGTCTGGGCCTGAATGTAGTTGACCCAGCTGGTCGCCCTGTCTTGCCAGTTGTTCTGCTGTTGCAGCTCGCGAGCCAACACCAGCGCCTGAGCATATTGTTCTTTATTGAGGTGTGCCTGCACCAGCAGGGCCTTGGCTCTGTTGCCCTGCTCTCCCTTCACCGACTTGATGGCCACGAGCTGGGTCATGGCGGCATCCGTCTTGCCCTGTTGCAGCAGCAGTTCGGCGGCACGCATGGCGGCCTTGGGGTGAGCATGTTCCCGGGCAAGCAGCTGCCAGCTGTCCACAGCCTTTGGCCACTCACGTGCCCCTTCCCACAACTGGGCCAGCAATTGGCGATTCTCGGCGTTCTGCTTCATCTGCCCCTTGGCCATGGCAGACTCCAGCAGACGCGCACCGCGATAAGGCAGTCCCTGCCAGGCATACAGGCGGATCAGCTGGTTGCGGGCGGCGGCATCATCCATCAGTTGACGGTCGATGGCGGTTTGCAGCAGTGCAAGCGCTCGATCACCACGCTTGGCGGAGAGATTGAGCGACACAGCCTGCTGCCACCACTTGCTCTCTTTTGGCTCGCGGCGGATCAACTCTTCGGCCTGATCCGCAGCCACGCCGTAACGCTGCAATGCAGTGAGGGAGGAGAGGCGGATGATGGCTGCCTGCTTCTGCCAGCTTTTCTTCAACAGTTGTTCACTCTGGCTGGCTGCCTCGCCGTACTGCTTGTTGTGGTAATAGAGGCCAGCCAAGCGCAGACGCAAGGCATCGTCAGCCTTGATGGCCAATGCGGCCTTGTAGCTGGCGATGGCGCCGGACCAGTTGGATTGCTGGGCCTGGATATCCCCTCGCAGACGCAACAACTGAAGTCGTTGCTGCTCTGGCCACTCTTTATAGGCAAGAGCCTGCTCCACGTAGCGACTCGCCTGTGCGGTCTGCTGCAGGTTGGCGGCCAGAGACGCCTGTAACTGCGCCAGCCAGGCGTGCTCAGCCTCGGAACCGGGTTTGAGCACAGCCGCCTTGCTCTGGGCCTGTTGCCACTGGCCGGATTGATAGAGCTTCATCACGGGCTCCAGCTGGCGGGAGAAATGAGGGCTCACCTCCATCGCCAGACAGGCTTGGCTGACCAGGGCCAGCAGACAGATCCAGATCCGCAACATGGTTATGACTCCAATTTGAATTTGAGCGTGATGACTTGCACCAGCTTGTCGGTGGCGCCCGGCCTCGGCTGATAGCGCCACTTGTTGATCGCCTGAATGGCCGCTCGCTCGAACTGGCGCTTCGGCTTCGCCTCGACCACCTCCACATCCTGTACCCGGCCGTCGGCATCGACGCTGAAACGCAAGGTCACGGACCCCTCGATGCCGGCCTGCTGGGCCCGGTAGGGATAAACGGGCTCAACCCGTTGCAGCGGCATCAGCATGTCGCCGGCACCGATCCCGGTACCCTGCTGCTGACCATGGAAATTGCCGCTCGCGACCGGAGTGGGACTGGTCGCCACGCCAGGGGCAGAGACCTGTACCGCACTCAGGGTCGAGACCAGATCCAGGCTCGGCTGTACCGAAGGCAGCGGGGCCGCCGCCGGCATGGGCATCGGTGTCGAAGCCAGCGCGGCAGGCGGCTCCGGCAAGGGTTCCGGCTCCTGGGGTACCGGCCGCTCACGCACCTGTACCTCGGTCACCTCGTTCTGCATGTTGATGACGATGGATTTCTGCTCTGTGGTCGCCTTCTCCCCTCCGGGCGGCTCCACCAGGGTGGCCATGAACAACAGGATGCCCAGACTGAGGGCGATCCCCAGTCCCAGGCTCATCAACTTGTGTTTCATTTCGGTGCCACCGCCACGGCGATGTTGGCGATGCCTGCCGCCTTGGCTTCATCCATCACCCGCACCACCTTGCCGTGGGGTACCCGCTCGTCGGCCTGGATAACCAGGCTTGCCTCGGGCTGCTCCGCCAACAGTCGGGCGAGGGTGGCCTGCACCCGCTCCACATCCACCTGTTTGCGGTCGAGGAAGATCTGCCCCTGAGCGCCGATCGCCAGCATGATGCTGGACGATTTCTGCGCCTTGGCCTGGCTGGCCTGGGGTCTGTGTACCTCAAGCCCGGCTTCGCGCACGAAGGAGGTGGTCACGATGAAGAAGATCAGCATGATGAAGACGATATCCAGCATGGGGGTCATGTCGATCTGCACTTCATCGCGCTGGCGTTTGGATTGCCGTCTCATTGCATTACCTTCTCTTCTCGCAGGCCGTCCCGGGTCTTGGCCAGCGCACGCTTGGCCTGACTCTCGAGCCGGCTAAGTAACAACACGCCGGAGAGGGCCACCACCATGCCTGCCATGGTGGGGATGGTGGCGCGTGAGATCCCGCCCGCCATGCTCTCCGGGTTAAAGCGGTTGGCCGCAGCCAGCGCATCGAATACGCCTATCATGCCGGTCACTGTACCCAGCAACCCCAGCATGGGGCAGAGCACCACCAGGGTGCGGATGAAGATCAGATGACGGTTGAGCGCCAGCTCCACTTCTGCCAGCCAGCGCCCGCGAATCGCGCGAGCGTGCCAGCTGTGACGCTCGCGACGCGCCTGCCAGCGGCCCAGCAGCTGGCGCTGCAACGGTGCAAACCCCAGGTTGAGGTAGAGCAGCCGTTCGATCATCAGAATCCACATCAGCACCAGCAAGGCCAGAATGACCCAGAGCACCGGGCCGCCACGGCCCATGAAGCTCTGCAACTGCTGCCAGATGTCGAGCATCATGCTACCCGCTCCACCCTGTCACCATTGCTTTCGGCCCGCTCGGCCAGGATCCCGGCCACCTGCTGTTCCAGCACGTTGGAAAGCTCGGTGAAACGGGACTGCAACAGGCTGTGGGCCAGGATCAGCGGAATGGCCGCTACCAGACCCTGCACCGTGGTGACCAGGGCCATGGAGATGCCGCCCGCCATGATCTTGGGATCGCCGGTACCGAACTGGGTGATGGCCTGGAAGGTGCCGATCATACCGGTCACTGTCCCGAGCAGACCCAGCATGGGGGCGATGGCCGCGATCACCTTGACCATGCCGATGCCGCGCTCCAGGCGAGGGGTCTCCTGCAGGATCGCCTCATCCAGACGCAGTTCGAGGGTCTCCATGCTCAGTTCTGGATGCTTGTCAGCCACCGTCAGCACCCGGCCGAGGGCGTTGTCGGCATGATATTCACCGCTCTTGAGCTGGCGACGAACCCGACCCAGTTCGCGAGAGAGGCTCCACAGCCGTACTCCAGCGATCCCCAGGCCGATGGCTGCCAGCAGCACGATGATGGCGCCGACCTGGCCGCCCTGCTGGACTTGCTGCCAGAAGGTGGGCGCCTGGGCCAGCATATCGAGCAGAACACCGTGGGAGGGATCCAACGGCAACGCTTCTCCCTCCTGACCCTGATAAGCGGCCACAGCGGAAAGCACGCTGCCTGGCAGGCCCAGCACCGGACTCAGGCCTTCGGCCCCCGGTTGCAAGAAACCAGCATCGCCCAGCAGGGCGAAGCTGCCGATCCGGGTCAACGTCTGCTCGCTGGCAACGCCCTGGGCATCAAGCACCTTGCCGTTGAACTGGGCAACCCGGCCCGATTCGCGGATCTCCTGCAGCAAGGTGGCTGGCAGCAGGGCAAGGGCGGCGCGATCCGGCACCTGTTTATCCTGTGCCATGGTTTTCAGCGGGGCGAGACGATCAGGATACTGGCCCTCGACGGCGGATTCGCTCAGCAACTTGACCGCATCGCTGGCGCCCTGACGGGTGACCGCAAAGATGTCGTTCATGTCGCCGGAGGCTTGCTCCCATTGGGTATTGAGCTCCACCAGCTGCTTTTCATTGGCCGCGAACTGGCTGGCCAGCGCCTTGCTCAGGCGCTGGGCCTCGGCCAGCTTGGCACGGGCACTGCTCAGATCCCTGGAGACAGACGCCAGATCCTGCTGAGCCTTCTGCTCACGGGCCTGTTCCTGCTGCTGCCAGGCTTCCTCGGCCACGGCGGCTGTGGTGCCCAGAGAGAGGGCGAGGGCAAGGGGTAACCACTTCATGGTGACGCTCATGACTGGGCCTCCTGACCACGGCTGACGGAAAGGGGGACATTCAACAACTGGGGAACTTTCTTGTCGGCAGCCATTTCCAACGCCTCGGCGATGGGGGAGAGCCACTGGCCGTCGAGGGCTTGCCACTGCTTGTGCTCGGCAGACCAGCGCCACGCCTGGGAGCGATCGGCGGTCATCGCCAGCAGGGAGATCCGACCCAGAGCCAGCACGTCGACCCGGCGCGGTGCGCCATCCAGCACCAGCTCGGCGGAATAATGGTCCAGCCTGCTGCCGTATTCGGCTTCAATCTGATAGGCCTGCAATAGCTGGCGGAACTTCTCCGCCTCGCTCACATCGGCTCTAGCCAGCGTCGCTTTCAAGGCAGCAACCCGCGCCAGACGATCCTCTCTGCGTAGCGGGATGTCATCCTGTACCAGCTGTTCCAGATCGGCTTGCATCTGCAGCATCAGGGGGACAAGCCCCTGTCTGGTCTCCTGTACCGCCTCCAACTGCTGGTTCAGCTTGCCCAGCTCGTTTTGCTGATCGGCCACCAGAGACTGCATGTAGCGGTTGTAGGCTTCCAGATCCCGCAGTTGCAGTTGGGCATTTTGCAGCTCAATCCTGGCGGCGACGGCTCCATCGGCGGCTTTCTCCACACGCAGCTGGGAGGCTTTCCCGTCGGCGATACTGTTCTTCAATGCTGGCGCAACCACCTCTTCGGCGGACACGACGCAATGAACGGCCATGGGTAACAAGGCCAGACCCCAAAACTTGTTCATGATATAAATCTTAACAATGATAACTATTCTCATTGTCTCAAAGAGTAGGGTCACTGGCAATCAGATGATTTTCTTGGCCTCTGGCCGAAAAAACAGGATACTTTTTAGACAAGTACGGGAATAACTGGCGTTGGTAGTCGCAACACCATTTTAAATAACTAAAAAATGTCTTTTCGATCAGCAAGATAAGTGATCGAAAAAGGAGACTTACATGTTTAACGATGCGATCTGGGAACACATAGATCGGTTCACCAAGGCGAAGAAGACCAGCGAGATCCAGCAACAACTGGAGCGCTTCAGTCATCAGATGGGGTTTGATTACTTCCGTTTGCTGATTATTTTCCCCATCAGTATGCAGAAATCCCATGTGGCCTTGTTCAACAACTGCCCCACCAGCTGGTTTGATGCCTATTCGGAACGGCACTACCTGACCCAGGATCCGGTCGTCTTCCTGGGACTGAAGCAGACCCAGCCCATCTTCTGGAACAAGCTCGATTGTGATGCCCCCTGGTTGCCCAGCGCCAGCAGGGAAGTAATGAACCTCGCCGCCGACTTCGGGGTGAGGAACGGCGTCTCCTTCCCGCTGCACACGCCGCAGGGGGAACACGGCATCCTCTCTTTCATCAGCAAGGAGAAGTCCAATTCCGATCTGATGTTTGAAAACGTTCCCCTGCTGTCATTCTGTGCCAGCTACATCTTCAACTCGGCCCTGACCCTCATCAAGGCCAGGCCAGACCTGATGAAATACCTGGCCGAGCTGTCGGATCGGGAGAAGGAGTGCCTTTTCTGGGCCAGCGAGGGCAAGACCTCCTGGGAGATCGCCACCATCCTCGGCATCAGCGAGCGAACCGTGAACTTCCACCTCAATCAGGTCACCAACAAGACGGACTCGCGCAACCGCAACCAGGCGATTGCCAAGAGCATCTCCAGCGGCATCATTGTGCCTTCCCTGGACGACGTGACCATCACCAACCTGCGGCTGTCGTAGCCTGTTTTGCCAAAACCAAAAGAGCCGCAATGCGGCTCTTTTTTCATTTCCGGCGACGGCTTATTCCACAGTCACGGATTTAGCCAGGTTGCGCGGCTGATCCACGTCGGTGCCCTTGATGAGGGCGACGTGGTAGGAGAGCAGCTGCAACGGCACGGTATAGACGATCGGCGCGATCATCTCTTCCACGTGGTTCAGGCTCATCACCCGCATGGTCTCGTCGCTCTTGAAACCGGCGTCCGCATCGGCGAACACATAGAGGATACCGCCACGGGCACGCACCTCTTCCACGTTGGACTTGAGCTTCTCCAGCAGATCGTTGTTCGGCGCCACGACGATGATGGGCATCTCGGCATCGATCAGCGCCAGCGGGCCATGCTTCAACTCACCGGCGGCATAGGCCTCGGCGTGGATGTAGGAGATCTCCTTGAGTTTGAGCGCCCCTTCCATGGCGATGGGGTACTGGCTGCCACGACCGAGGAACAGGCTATGGTGCTTGTCGGCAAACTCTTCGGCCAGAGTCTCGATCTGCTTGGCCAGGGCCAGGCTCTCCTTGATGCGCACAGGCAGGGCTTGCAGCGCCCTGACCAGTTCGGCCTCGGCGGCGGCGCTCAGGTTGCCACGGCAGTGACCGACGGAGGCCACCAGCATCAGCAGGCCAGCCAGCTGGGTGGTGAACGCCTTGGTGGACGCCACCCCGATTTCTGCCCCCGCACGTGTCATGAAGGCCAGGTCGGATTCGCGCACCAGGGAGGAGCCCGGTACGTTGCAGATGGCCAGGGAGCTCATGTAACCGGACTCCTTGGCCAACCGCAGGGCGGCCAGGGTATCGGCAGTCTCGCCGCTCTGGGAGAGGGTCACCAGCAGGCTGTTGGGGCGCACCACCGACTTGCGGTAGCGGAACTCGGAGGCGATCTCCACGTCGCAGGAGACGCCGGCGATCTCTTCGAACCAGTAGCGCGCCACCATGCCGGAGTTGTAGGAGGTACCGCAGGCGACGATCTGGACGTGCTCGACCTTGTCGAAAATGGCGCGGGCGCCGTTGCCGAAGGACTCGACCACCACGTGATCGCTGCCCAGGCGGCCTTCCAGGGTGTTGGTGATGGCCTTGGGCTGCTCGTAGATCTCCTTGAGCATGTAGTGTCTGTATTCGCCCTTGTCACCGGCATCGTGGGAGAGCTCGGACTCCAGCTCTTCGCGCACCACGGCCTCGCCGTCGGTATCGAAGATGTGCACGTCGCGGCGGGTCACTTCGGCCACATCGCCCTCTTCCAGGAAGATGAAGCGGCGGGTCACCGGCAGCAGGGCCATCTGGTCGGAGGCGATGAAGTTCTCGCCGATGCCGCGGCCGATCACCAGGGGGGAGCCGGAGCGGGCCACCACCACGCGGCTGTCGTCACGGCTGTCCATGACCACGGTGCCGTAGGCGCCGCGCAGCTGCTTCACCGCTACCTGCATGGCCACCAGCAGGCTGGGGGCGGATTTCAGCTCGTGGTGCACCAGGTGGGCAATCACCTCGGTGTCGGTGTCGGAGCTGAACACATAGCCCAGCGCCTTGAGCTCTTCGCGCAGCTCTTCGTGGTTCTCGATGATGCCGTTGTGCACCACCACGATATGCTCGGAGACATGGGGGTGAGCATTGCGCTCGGACGGCTCGCCATGGGTAGCCCAGCGGGTGTGGGCAATGCCGGTACCACCGTGGACGGACTGCTCCTCCAGTGCCTTGGCCAGCTCGGCTACCTTGCCGAGGCGACGCACCCGCTGCAGCGGCTGGTTGGCGCTGAACACGGCAACACCGGCCGAATCGTAGCCACGGTATTCCAGACGGCGCAGGCCCTCTACCAGGATTTCAGCCACATCACGTTGGGCGACGGCCCCGACGATGCCACACATAGACTTCTCCTTGAAACGTAAGACGTTAATTCGGTTGGATAATGGTTTGTTCAGGTCACACGGCCACGGGGGCGCAAATCAGCGTGATCCCCCTGGCCTGAATCTGTTCTCTGGCCGCATTGCTCAGCCCCTCGTCGGTCACCAGGGTATGGATGCCGGACCAGGGCAGCTCGAGATTGGGGATCTTGCGGCCGATCTTCTCCGACTCCACCATGACGATGACCTCCCGCGACACCTCGGCCATGACCCGGGAGAGGCCCACCAGCTCGTTGAAGGTGGTGGTGCCCCGCTCCGGGTCGATGCCATCGGCACCGATGAAGAGCTGGTCGAAGTCATAGGAGCGCAGCACCTGCTCCGCCACCTGCCCCTGGAAAGATTCGGAATGGGGATCCCAGGTCCCGCCTGTCATCAGCAGGGTGGGCTCGTTTTCCAGCTCGCGCAGGGCACCGGCCACATTGAGGGAGTTGGTCATGACAATGAGGCCGCGCTTGTTGCCCAGCATGGGGATCATGGCGCTGGTGGTGCTGCCGCTGTCGATGATGACGCGGTTGTGATCGCGGATCCGCTCGGCGGCGGCGCGGGCAATGGCCAGCTTTCGATTCGAAACTTGTTCCGGGTTGCTGTCCACCACCATCTCACTGGGGAGGGGAACGGCACCGCCGTAGCGACGCAGCAACAGGCCACCGGTCTCCAGCACCGCCAGATCTTTGCGGATGGTCACTTCGGAAGTGGCGAAGTGCTTGGCCAGGGCATCGACACTGACTTCCCCCTGCTCCTGCACCAGACTCACTATGGTGTGACGGCGCTGCTGTGTGTTGCGTTTGGTCATTTATAAGTTTCGATTCGAAAGAATGGCGAAATATTAATGCCTTTTCGGGAAAAATCAAACGGCAAATAGGATCCGATTTGGTTCGATGCCAGAATGAGGAGCCGATTTGCGACGAGGACGCCATGCAAAAACGACTCATCTGGCTGGTGGAAGATGAAGCCAGCATTGCCGATACCCTGATCTATGCCCTGCAGACCGATGGTTTCGAGGTGGAGTGGTTTCCCCTCGGTCAGCCGTTGCTGGCGCGACTGGGACAGACGCGACCGGATTTTTTGATCCTGGATGTGGGGCTGCCGGACATCAGCGGTTTCGAACTGTGCAAGCGGGTGCGGGCACTGACCGATATTCCCCTGATGTTTCTCACCGCCCGCAGCGAGGAGATAGACAGGCTGATCGGGCTGGAGATCGGGGCCGACGACTATGTGGCCAAACCCTTCTCTCCGCGGGAGGTGTGCGCCCGGGTGCGGGTCATCCTGCGCCGCAGCCAGCCAACCGCCCCCCGGCAGGAGCACTTCCTGGTGCTGGACGAGGAGCGGGCCCGTATCTGCTTCCTGGGGCAGCCGCTGGCCCTCACCCGCTACGAATACCTGTTGCTCAAGACGCTCATGCAGTCCCCCGGCCGGGTCTACTCCCGCCAGCAGCTGATGGATCTGGTGTGGCAGGATGCGGAAGAGAGTCTGGATCGCACCGTCGACACCCACATCAAGACCCTGAGAGCCAAGCTGCGGGAGCGGGACCCTGACGCCAACCTGATCCTGACCCACCGCGGGCTGGGCTACAGTCTGGAGCTGGCATGAACTCAGGGTGGCCGGGCATCGGCAGGGGGATGAGATGAGAATCGGATTGCAACTGCTGTGCGGCCTGGTGCTGATCTTCGCCCTGGCCGCCTGGTTCGTGCTGGAGATCTTCGTCGAGGAGATCAAGCCCGGGGTACGCAGCGCCACCGAAGATACCCTGGTGGACATGGCGCAGATGCTGGCCCCCCTGGCCCTGGACGACATGCAGGAAGGAAAGATGGCGAATGGCCGGCTGGCCAGCGCCTTCGCCCGCCTGAACCAGAGTCCCATCAATGCCCTCATCGATGGCCACCTCAAGCAGCAGGCGGAGTACCGCATCTATGTGACCGACGCAAAAGGCAGGGTGGTCTACGACTCGGACGGGGTGGATCTAGGCAAGGACTACTCGCGCTGGAACGACGTCTACCTGACCCTGCGCGGCGAATATGGCGCCCGCAGCACCCGCAGCGACCCCGACGATCCCGCCAGCTCGGTGATGCACGTGGCCGCCCCGCTGCGGGAAGGGGATGACATCCTCGGCTCCCTCACCGTCGCCAAGCCCAACAGCACCCTGCAGCCCATGATAGAGCGCAGCGAAGACCAGTTGCTGAAAGGGGCGGCCCTGCTGCTGTTCATCTCGCTGCTCATCGGCGCCTTGCTGGTGTGGTGGCTCAACCGCGCCATCGGCAAGCTGGTGCACTATGCAGATGCAATCAGCCAGGGTCAGCCCGCCAGCCTGCCGCGCCTCTACAGCCCCGAACTGGACAGGCTAGGCCACTCCCTGGAAACCATGCGCCGCCAACTGGACGGCAAGGCCTATATCGAGGCCTATGTCCACAGCCTGACCCACGAGCTCAAAAGCCCGCTGGCGGCCATTCGCGGGGCGGGGGAGATTCTGGCCGAGGCGCCGCCGCCGGACATCGCAAAGCGCTTTATCGGCAACATCAATCTGGAGACGGCCCGCATGCAGCAGCTGATCGAGCGCATGCTGCAACTCGCCCGCCTCGAATCAGGGCAGGGGCTGGACAGACAATCCGTCGAGCCGGCCCGGCTGGGCAGACGGGTGCTCGACGCCCGTCAGATCCAGGCCCAGCGCCGCCAGATCTCCCTGCACGCCGAGCTGGGGGAAGGTCAGAAGCAGAAGTGGGATCCCCTGCTGGTGGAGCAGGCCCTTGGCAACCTGCTGGACAACGCCCTCGATTTCGCCCCCGTCGGCAGTACCCTGGTGCTGAGCGGCGCCATGGAAGAGGGGGGTTATTGCTTCCGGGTGCGGGATCAGGGGCCAGGCATTCCCGACTTTGCGCTGCCCAGGATTTTCGAGCGTTTCTACTCCCTGCCAAGGCCAGACAAGGGAAAAAGCAGCGGCCTCGGGCTCAGTTTTGCCATGGAGGTGGCACGCCAGCATGGCGGCCATCTTGCTCTTGCCAATCAGCCGGACGGGGGGGTGCTGGCCACACTCTGGCTGCCCGGCAACTGAGGACACTTCACACCAAGCACACAGAGCCGGGCTAAGCTGCACCTCCTCGATGACGACCTTCCCCGTCGATGCGCATTCATATAATCAAGGAGATAGATATGCCCCGTATGCTGTTGTCCGGTCTGCTTGCTGCTGGCCTCTTCTGTGCACTGCCTGCCAGCGCCGCTTCTGGCTGCATGCTGTTTGCCGACGGCACCGGCAAACCCGTCAGCACCCAGGGGGACTGTGCCGCCCAGTTGACCCCGGCCTCCACCTTCAAGATCCCGCTGGCACTGATGGGCTATGACAGCGGCTTCCTGGTGGATGAACAACTGCCTGCCCTGCCGTTCAAGGCCGGTGATCCTGATTTCCTGCCGGAGTGGAAACAGACCACCACCCCGAGCAGCTGGATGCAATTCTCGGTCATCTGGTACTCGCAGCGCCTCACCGAGTGGCTGGGAGAGGCTCGCTTCCAGCACTACGTGGACAGCTTCGACTACGGCAACCGGGATCTCGAAGGCAACCCGGGCAAGCACGACGGTCTGACCCAGGCCTGGCTCAGCGCCAGCCTCGCCATCAGCCCCCAGGAGCAAGCACGCTTCCTTGGCAAGATGGTGAGCGGCAAGCTGCCGGTCTCCGCCCAGACCCTGCGCCATACCGCCAACCTGATGCGTCAGCCCGACATCGACGGTTGGCAGATCCACGGCAAGACCGGCATGGGTTACCCCAAGCTGCTGGATGGCAGCCTGGACAGGGAGCAGCAGATCGGCTGGTTCGTCGGCTGGGCCAGCAAACAGGGCAAGACGCTCATCTTCGTCCACACCGTCATCCAGAAGCCGGGCAAGCAGTTCGCTTCCCTCAGGGCCAGGGAGGAGGTGTTCGCCGCCCTGCCGGCCCGGTTGAAGACACTCTGATGCCAGCAACACCGGCGCCTGGCGCCGGTTTTTTTATTCCCCTTCACCACTACTTCACACTGCCCCATCCTCCCTTCACGCGACCCCGGCACACTCCCGTTCAACAACAAGGAGACGTGTCATGGTCAAACAGATTTTCACCCACAAGATCGCCCTGCTGCTGTTGCTCTGCCTGCTGATGATGATCCCGGTTCACGCCATCATGGAGCTGAATCGGGAGCGCCAGGCCTATCGCAGTCAGGCCATTCACAGCATCATGGCCAGCCACAGCGGGCCCCAGCGCCTGATGGGGCCCGTACTGGTACAGCCCTATACCCGGACCGTCACCGTCGAGCAGGATGGCAAACATTTCGAGCGCAAGGAGCAGGTCTATCGCTACCTGCTGCCCAAGAGGCTGGACGTGCGGGCCAGCATGGAGGTGACCCCGCGCAAGCTCGGCATCTATCAGGCCCAAATTTATCACAGTCGCCTCTCTCTCTCCGGCCTGATGCCCACCAGCCTGGCTGACAAGGGGCTGGTGGCCGGCAACCCGAACCTGAGCTTCGACCCGGCGGATCCCGCCCTGGTGCCGGGCAAGCCCTATCTCAGCCTGATCCTCTCCGATGCCCGGGGCATCAGCCGTGTACCCGAACTGCAATGGGGAGAGCAACGCATCCCGTTTGCCCCTGGCGCCCAGCTGGGAGACGGGCGAGTGGGGATCCATGCCCCGCTCGACGCCTTGCCAGACGAAGATGGCCGCTTTCACATCGAGCTGGATCTGCAGGGCATGAACGCGCTGGAAGTGGTGCCGCTCGGACAGGACAGCCGGTTTCACCTGAGCGGCAACTGGCCCCATCCCAATTTTCTCGGCGACTTTCTGCCCGGTGAACGCACTCTTGCGGATCAAGGGTTCGAGGCAAGCTGGCAGACCAGCTGGTTCGCCACCGACATGGAGAGTCGCTTCAACCGCATGATGAAGGGAACGGGCACCAAACTACCGTCATTCAGCGTCAGCCTGGTGCAACCGGTGGATCACTATCAGCTGAACGAGCGGGCCGCCAAATATGCCCTGCTGTTCATCGGCCTCACCTTCATCAGCTTCTTCATGTTCGAGCTGCTCAAGGGACTGCGGGTACACCCCATCCAGTACGCGCTGGTGGGCATGGGGCTGGCCATCTTCTATCTGGTGCTGCTGGCGCTGACCGAGCATCTCGGCTTTGCTTGGGCCTATCTCATTGCCGCCCTGGCCAGTGTGGCCCTCAACGGCTTTTACCTGAGCCATGTGCTGGGCGGCCTGAAACAGGGCATGGGATTCGCCGCCCTGCTGGGGCTGGTCTACGCCATCCTGTTCGGGCTGCTGCAGGCCGAGGAGACAGCCCTGTTGCTCGGCGCCCTGCTGCTGTTCGCCACCCTGGCGCTGGTCATGGGGCTGACTCGCAAGCTCGACTGGTATCAGGTGATGGAGAGCAGTCCCTCCGCCACCGCATGGGCGGCCCCCCAGCCATCGACCAGTAACACCAGCCATCAGCCATAAGCAAAAAAACCGGCGCCCTCGGGCGCCGGTTTGCATTTTATTGATCGGGCATCACTTCTTCTTGACCGGACGGGGCCAGTTCGGAATGTGGCGCTGGGGCACCCGGGTGATCACCAGCTCGTTTTCCGCCACATCCTTGGTGATGGTGGAGCCGGCCCCCAGAGTCGCCCCCTTGCCGATCCGCACCGGCGCCACCAGCTGGGTATCGGAGCCGACGAAAACGTCGTCCTCGATGATGGTCTGGAACTTGTTCACCCCATCGTAATTGCAGGTGATGGTACCGGCACCGATATTCACACCGGCTCCGATCTCGGCATCACCCAGATAGGTCAGATGACCGCACTTGGAGCCAACCCCCAGCCGGGCCTTCTTCATCTCGACGAAGTTGCCGACATGGGCATCCTGCTCCAGCACGGCGCCCGGGCGCAGACGGGTAAAGGGCCCGACCGAGCACTGGTCGGCAATTTGCGCACCTTCGATGACGGAGTAGGGTTTCACCTCGGTGTGGTCGCCGATCACGCAATCCTTCAATACGCTGCCGGCACCGATGCGCACGTGATTACCCAGCACCACCTTGCCTTCGATGATGACGTTCACGTCGATCACCACCTCCTCCCCGATTTCCAGGGTGCCGCGCAGATCGAAACGTGCCGGATCGATCAGGGTGGCGCCAGCGATCATCAGCTTCTCGGCCTGCATCTGCTGGTAGCTGCGCTCGAGCGCCGCCAGCTGCACCCGGTTGTTGGCCCCTTCCACTTCCATGGCGCTGTCCGGGTGGACGGCGGCGATGGCACAGCCATCCCCATGGGCCATGGCGATGACGTCGGTCAGATAGAACTCGCCCTGGGCATTCTTGTTGTCCAGGCGGGAGAGCCAGCTGCGCAGCTGACCACCGTTGGCCACCAGCACACCGGTGTTCACTTCGCGGATGGCTAGTTGCTCGGCGTTGGCATCCTTCTGCTCGACAATGCCGACCACCTGACCATGTTCCCGCACTATACGGCCATAGCCAGTCGGATTGTCCAGTACCACGGTCAGCAGCGCCATGCCATCGTCGGTCTTGGCGGCCAACAAGCGTTGCAGGGTCTCGGGCTGGATCAGCGGGGTATCGCCGTAGAGCACCAGCACGTCGTCTTCGTCATGCCAGAACGGAATGGCCTGGGCGACGGCATGGCCGGTCCCCAGCTGCTGGGCCTGCAGCACCCAGTTCAGGTCGGATGCCTGGATCCGCTCCTTCAGCAGTTCGGCGCCGTGGCCATAGACCAGGTGCAGCTGTTCGGCACCGATCTGGCGGGCGGTCTCGATAACATGGGAGACCATGGGCTTGCTGGCAACGGGGTGCAGCACCTTGGGCAGGGAGGAACGCATGCGGGTGCCTTTGCCCGCAGCCAGGATCACGACATTGAGAGACATAGCTAGCCTTTGAAACAGGTGGAAATGCTGGGCGGAGTCTATCCAACGGGCAAAAAAAAAGCGACCCGAAGGTCGCTTTTTGCATCACCGTGATTAACGGTAATTCTTTTTGACGATATCGATAACCCGCAACTGGGCCATCGCTTTGGCCAGCTCGGCAGACGCCTGAGCATAGTCGATATCACCATGGGAGCTGTTGATCCGCTCTTCGGCACGACGCTTGGCTTCCTGGGCTTTCGCCTCATCCAGATCGTCGGCGCGAATGGCGGTATCGGCCAGCACGGTCACGGCTTCGGGTTGTACTTCCAGCATGCCGCCGGAGATGTACAGCACCTCTTCGCTACCATTTTGCTTGATCAAGCGGACCAGGCCCGGCTTGATGGCAGTCAGCAACGGAGCATGACCGTGGCGGAGACCCAGCTCACCTTCGGAGCCTGATACCTGGGCAGATTGCACGCGACCGGAAAACAGTTTTCCTTCGGCGCTCACCACATCCAGGTGAAAGGAGATCATCTCAGCCATGGGCCCTCCTATCGAGGCTTACAGTTTCTTGGACTTCTCGACGACTTCGTCGATGCCGCCAACCATGTAGAACGCCTGCTCCGGCAGATCGTCATACTCGCCCTTCAGGATGCCCTGGAAGCCACGGATGGTTTCCTTCAGCGGCACGTATTTGCCCGGAGAACCGGTAAATACTTCGGCCACGAAGAACGGCTGGGACAGGAAACGCTCGATCTTACGGGCACGGGCTACGGTCAGTTTGTCTTCTTCTGACAGTTCATCCATACCCAGGATGGCGATGATGTCCTTCAGCTCCTTGTAGCGCTGCAGTACGGTCTGGACACCACGAGCGGTCTCGTAGTGCTCCTTGCCAACCACCAGCGGATCCAGCTGACGGGAGGTGGAGTCCAGCGGGTCAACGGCCGGGTAGATACCCAGTGCCGCGATCTGACGGGACAGTACGACGGTCGCATCCAGGTGGGCGAAGGTGGTCGCCGGAGACGGGTCGGTCAAGTCATCCGCAGGCACGTAAACGGCCTGTACGGAGGTGATGGAACCGGTCTTGGTGGAGGTGATGCGCTCTTGCAGAACACCCATCTCCTCAGCCAGGGTCGGCTGGTAACCTACTGCGGAGGGCATACGGCCCAGCAGTGCGGATACTTCGGTACCGGCCAGGGTGTAACGGTAGATGTTGTCCACGAAGAACAGCACGTCACGACCTTCGTCACGGAACTTCTCGGCCATGGTCAGGCCGGTCAGCGCCACGCGCAGACGGTTTCCGGGCGGCTCGTTCATCTGACCGTAAACCAGAGATACTTTGTCCAGTACGTTGGACTCCATCATCTCGTGGTAGAAGTCGTTACCCTCACGGGTACGCTCACCTACACCGGCGAACACGGAGTAACCGCTGTGCTCGATCGCGATGTTACGGATCAGCTCCATCATGTTGACGGTCTTGCCTACACCGGCGCCGCCGAACAGACCAACCTTACCACCCTTGGCGAACGGACATACCAGGTCGATAACCTTGATGCCGGTCTCCAGCAGCTCGGTGCTGTTGGACTGATCTTCGTAGCTGGGGGCTTCGCGGTGGATGGACCAACGCTCTTCTTCGCCGATCGGACCCTTCTCGTCGATGGGGTCGCCCAGTACGTTCATGATACGGCCCAGGGTCGAGGTACCGACCGGTACCTGGATGGCCTTGCCGCTGTTAACTACTTCCAACCCACGACGCAGACCGTCGGAGGAACCCATGGTGATGCAACGCACGACGCCGCCGCCGATCTGTTGCTGAACTTCCAGTACCAGACCCTGGCCTTGGCCTTCGCTGACAACCTTCAGTGCATCGTACACCTGGGGCACGGCATTCTGCGGGAACTCGATGTCCACCACAGCGCCGATGATTTGGACGATGAAACCGTTACTCATGTCAAATCCTCTAAACCTTTGATAACCCTTGCCTTACACCGCAGCAGCACCGGAAACGATCTCTGTGAGCTCCTGGGTAATACTGGCCTGACGGGCCTTGTTGTATACCAGTTGCAGATCGTTAATCAGGTTGCCGGCGTTGTCAGTCGCGGCTTGCATGGCAACCATTCGGGCTGCCTGTTCACTTGCCAAGTTTTCTACCACACCCTGGTAGACCTGGGATTCGACGTAGCGAATCAGCAGGGTATCCAGCAGTTGCTTGGGATCCGGCTCATAGAGGTAGTCCCAGTGGTGCTTCTTGGCGAGCTTGCTGTCTTCTGTTACGGGCAAAGGCAGCAGTTGATCGACTTTTGGTTGCTGAACCATGGTGTTGACGAACTTGTTGTACACCAGATACAGCCTGTCAATCTCACCGTTGTCGTAAGCCTTCAGCATGACCTTCACTGAACCGATCAGGTCATTGACGCTCGGGTTGTCACCCAGTCCGGAGACGTGGGCTTTCACCTTGGCGCCGTGCCGTTCAAAGAAGTTGGAGGCCTTGTTACCGATCAATGCCAGGTCAACCTTGGCACCTTTCGCGCTCCATTGCTTCATATCATTGAGGGCAGCCTTGAACAGGTTGATGTTCAGACCACCACACAGGCCACGGTCGGTGGAGACGACGATGTAACCCACTCGCTTCACCTCACGTTCGATGAGGTAGGGGTGCTTGTATTCCAAGTTCCCCTGAGCGATATGGCCGATCACCTTGCGCATGGTTTCAGCGTACGGACGGCTGGCAGACATGCGTTCCTGCGCACGGCGCATCTTGCTCGCTGCCACCATTTCCATAGCGCTGGTGATCTTCTGAGTGTTCTTCACACTCCCGATCTTGTTACGTATCTCTTTTGCGCCGGCCATCTCTTCTCTCCATCAGGTGGCAGCTTGCGCTGCCACACACGCTTACCAGGTCTGGGTTGCCTTGAAGTCATCCAGCAACGCAGTCAGCTTGCCAACGATCGCGTCGTTGTAGTCGGCCTTGGCATTGATTTCAGCCATCAGCTCGGCATGCTGGGTATTGGCGTAAGAGAGCAGAGCGGCTTCGAAGTCGACGATCTTGCTCAGTTCGACATCGGCGAGATAACCCTTCTCGGCGGCGAACAGCACCAGGGACTGCTGGGCCACGCTCATCGGAGAGTACTGCTTCTGCTTCATCAGCTCGGTGACTTTCTGACCGTGATCCAGCTGCTTGCGAGTAGCATCGTCCAGGTCGGAAGAGAACTGGGCAAATGCCGCCAGTTCACGGTACTGGGCCAGCGCGGTACGAATACCACCGGACAGCTTCTTGACGATCTTGGTCTGAGCAGCACCGCCCACACGGGATACGGAGATACCCGGGTCAACCGCCGGACGAATACCGGAGTTGAACAGCTGGGAGGTCAGGAAGATCTGGCCGTCGGTGATGGAGATCACGTTGGTCGGAACGAACGCGGAGACGTCACCGGCCTGGGTTTCGATGATCGGCAGGGCGGTCAGGGAACCGGTCTGGCCTTTCACGGCACCATTGGTGAACTTCTCTACGTACTCGGCGTTGACGCGAGCAGCACGCTCCAGCAGACGGGAGTGCAGATAGAAGACGTCACCCGGGTAAGCTTCACGTCCAGGCGGACGGCGCAGCAGCAGGGAGATCTGGCGATAGGCAACGGCCTGCTTGGACAGGTCATCATAGATGATCAGTGCGTCTTCGCCGCGGTCACGGAAGTACTCGCCCATGGAGCAACCGGCGTAGGGAGCCAGGTACTGCAGAGCAGCCGCTTCGGAGGCAGAAGCCACGACCACGATGGTGTTGGCCAGGGCGCCGTGCTCTTCCAGCTTGCGCACCACGTTGGCGATGGTGGAGGCCTTCTGGCCGATCGCAACGTAGACGCACTTAATGCCGGAATCTTTCTGGTTGATGATGGTGTCGATGGCGATGGCGGTCTTACCAACCTGGCGGTCACCGATGATCAGCTCACGCTGGCCACGACCGATAGGGATCATGGCATCGATGGCTTTCAGACCGGTCTGGACTGGCTGGTCAACAGACTTACGCTCGATAACGCCCGGGGCGATCACTTCGATCGGCGAGAAGCCGTCGTTGTCTACCGGACCTTTACCGTCGATCGGCTGACCCAGGGTGTTGACCACCCGGCCCAACAGACCACGACCGACCGGCACTTCCAGAATGCGGCCGGTACCCTTTACCTTCATCCCTTCGGCCAGATCGGCATAGGGACCCATTACTACGGCACCAACGGAGTCACGCTCCAGGTTCAATGCCAGAGCGAAGCGGTTGCCCGGCAGCTCGATCATCTCACCCTGCATGGCATCGGCCAGACCGTGGATACGAATGATACCGTCGCTTACAGAAACGATGGTACCTTCGTTACGCGCTTCGCTTTTGACATCAAACTGCGCAATGCGCTGCTTGATCAGCTCGGCGATTTCAGTGGAATTCAGTTGCATGCTCTAATACCCCAATCAAGATTGCAGCGCATCGGCCATGCGATCCAGCTTACCGCGGACCGTGCCGTCGATAACGAGATCACCGGCCTTGATGAGCACCCCGGCCATCAAGGACGCATCTGTGCTGCAATTCAGCTTCACTTTGCGCGCGAGACGTTGTTCCAGAGAAGCCTGAATATTGGCTTTCTGCTGGTCGGTCAGTTCGATCGCCGAAATCACGTCAGCCTGAACTTCTTTGTCCAGTTCAGCCTTGAGCGCGACGAATTCGGCAACGACCGCCGGCAGCACACCCAAGCGACCATTCTCGGCCATCACCCGGATCAGGTTCTGACCGTGCTCGTTGAGCTGCTCACCGCAGACACCGACAAACAGCTTTGCCAGTTCTTCGGCAGCAACGGAGCCGTTTACCAGGCTGTGCATAGTCTCGTTTTCTGCCACCTGAGCGGCGAAATCGAGCATCTCCAGCCATTGGTCAACCGCCTTGTGCTCAACGGCAAACTCGAAAGCAGCCTTGGCGTAGGGGCGAGCGATTGTAGTCAGTTCAGACATAGCCCCGTTCCCGTTACAGTTCTGCTACCAGTTTGTCGACGATGTCGCTGTTGGCAGCCTGGTCGATTTGGCGTGCCAGGATCTTCTCTGCACCCGCGATGGCAAGAGCAGCAACCTGCTTGCGCAGTTCTTCTTTGGCACGATGACGTTCAGCTTCGATCTCTGCACGGCCCTGAGCCAGGATTTTCTCCCGCTCAGCTTGGGCTCCGACAGCGGCCTCATCAATGATCTGGGCCTTGCGTTTGTTGGCCTGATCGATGATTTCAGCAGCCTGAAGCTTGGCTTCTTTCAGCTGATCGGTGGCGTTGGCCTTGGCCAGCTCCAGATCTTTCTTGGCACGCTCTGCAGAAGAGAGGCCGTCAGCGATTTCTTTCTGACGGGCTTCGATGGCAGCCATCAGCGGCGGCCATACGTACTTCATGCAAAACACTACGAAGATGAAAAAAGCAACTGCTTGGCCGAGGAGGGTGGCGTTGATATTCACAGCCGATGTCCTCTTTAGTTAGTTAATGGGTTCTGCGTGAGTCGTAATGACTTAGGCAACCGCAAACATCACATACAGACCCAGACCAACGGCGATCATCGGGATCGCATCCACCAGACCCATCACGATGAAGAACTGGGTACGCAGAACAGGGATCAGGTCAGGTTGACGAGCTGCACCTTCCAGGAACTTGCCACCCAGGATACCGATACCGATGGAGGCGCCGATAGCCGCCAGACCCATCATCATTGCAGCAGCGATGTACAGCAGGTCCATGTTCAAGTTTTCCATGAGGATCTCCATTTATTTAGATGTAATTGATTGTATAAAAAGGATTATTTGAGTTGCATCAACCATGGTCTTCCTGCGCCATCGACAGATAGACGATGGTCAGAACCATGAAGATAAACGCCTGCAAAGTGATGATCAGGATGTGGAAGATTGCCCAAGGCACGGACAGGATCCACTGTGACCACCAGGGTAACAAACCCGCAATCAGGATGAAGATCAGTTCGCCAGCATACATGTTGCCGAACAGTCGCAGACCCAATGAAACAGGCTTGGAAATCAACGTGACGGTTTCAAGGATGAAGTTAACCGGGATGGCAGCAGGGTGGTTGAAAGGCTGAAGCGTCAGCTCCTTCACGAACCCGCTGATACCCTTGACCTTGATGCTGTAGTACAGGATCAAGAAGAACACGCCCAAAGCCATGGACATGGTGATGTTAACGTCAGCAGAGGGAACCACACGCAGATAGGGAACACCCATCAACTGTGCAGCGTGAGGGATAAAGTCAACGGGGATCAGGTCCATGAAGTTCATCAGGAAGATCCACACGAACACCGTCAGGGCCAAAGGTGCGATGACCTTGTTGCGACCATGAAAGATGTCCTTGACGTTACCATTCACAAACTCGACCAGCATCTCCACAAAGCACTGCAGCTTACCGGGCACACCGCTGGTGGCCTTGACGGCAACCTTGCGGAACAACCAGATAAACAGGGCGCCTAGCACGACGGAAAATATCATGGAATCGATATTCACCGTCCAGAACCCGGACCCTACTTGCAGGTGGGTCAGGTGGTGGGAGATATATCCCTGAGGAGTCAGGACTTCTCCGGTTGCAGACATGAGTTTTCCTAATAGTGGTTGTTAAGCGTGAATGAAACTATCCACTGTACAACGAGGGCGAGGATATAAGTGGCGAAGAACGAGGCGGTGTCGACCTCAATCCCGGCGCCAAACAGCAGGGCGAAAAGTCCTGTTGTAGTAATGAGCTTAATCCCTGCCCCACCATAAAAGTCCCGCAAAACCAGGCCTACGCTCTCTTTCGTCACCTTGCGGCGCAGAACCCAGAGCGTGAACAGGGCTTGAGGAACCCAGTACATCCCCCCTCCGTAGAGAGAGGATTGTCCGGCGAACTCTCCCGCCTGATAAAACCAGACGGTGGCGATCGCCAGGATCAGGACCAGCTGACAAACGAGCATAGCCAAGGCCAGCGTCAAACCTTCCAAGGCTATTTTCTGCTTCACCAACCTACCCCTGAACATTACAGAACTGTAAAAAATCGGGATCCGAAGACCCCAGGTTCACAGCTCGAAAAGCCGGTCAAATTATACCCGTGAAGACGGCTATTGCAACATGGCAAAAATCCTTAATTTTTGCGGCTTTCCGCGCGAAATTAAGGTTATGTTCATATCGAAAGTAATGGATGTTTTATTACTACAAAAAGCGTAAAAATCACGATTCTGACAGGCCAAAATAGCCCAATACCCGGTCCAAATCTGCCAAGTTATCGTAACTTATTACTAACTTGCCGCTATCTTTCTTACCCGGCTGAAGTTGCACCTGATTGCCAATTTTTTCAGAAATCTGGCGCTCGAGATAACCAAACTGCGGATCGCGGACGGGTTCAACCCTGGTTTTTGCCGGTTCCAGTGCTTTTTGCACCAGCTTCTCGGTATCTCGCACTGTCAGCCCCTTCTGGGCCACCAGTTTGGCCAGCTCTGACTGGGCCTGGCCGCTCAGGGCGAGCAGGGCACGGGCATGCCCCATGTCGAGGTCGCCGTGTTCCACGAAGCGCTTCACGTCCTCGTTGAGCTGGTTGAGACGCAGCAGGTTGGTGACCGTGGTGCGGGACTTGCCCACCGCCTCGGCAACCTGCTGGTGGGTCAGTTCGAACTCGGTCAGCAGGCGCTGGAGGGCGACGGCCTCCTCGATGGCGTTGAGATCTTCACGCTGGATGTTCTCTATGAGTGCGATGGCGACGGCCGCCTCGTCGGCGACATCCTTGACCAGGCAGGGCACCACTTCGAGACGGGCCAGCTGGGAGGCGCGCCAGCGGCGTTCACCAGCAATGATTTCGAAACGGTTTTCACCGATGGAGCGAACCACGATGGGCTGGATCACCCCTTGTGCACGGATGGAGTTGGCCAGCTCCTCCAGCGCATCCTGGGACATGTCCTTGCGCGGTTGGTATTTGCCGGACTGCAGCCACTCCACCGGCAGCTTGCGCAATTCCCCCTGATTGGTCGGGGCCATGGCCTGTTCGGTGCGCTGGTCGCTCATCACCTGTTTCTGGCGGGCGGCCGTGCTGGTGCTGAGCAGGGCGTCCAGCCCCTTGCCCAGCCCACGTTTCTTCGGCGTCATATGCTCTCTCGATCTGCGGTGAGCGGCTGGGACTCCTGTTCCTGGCGGCGCAGGATCTCGCCAGCCAGGGCCAGATAGGCCTTGGCCCCCACCGATGATTTGTCATAGTGCATGGCTGGCGCGCCAAAGCTCGGCGCCTCCGCCAGTCTTACGTTGCGGGGAATGATGGTGCGATAGACCTTGTCCCCGAAATGCTGTTTCAGCTGATCGGACACATCATTGGCCAGCCGGTTGCGATGATCGAACATGGTACGCAGCACCCCTTCAATCTTCAGCTCCGGATTGACCACGGCTGCCAGCTTGCTGATGGTGTCCACCAGGGCGGTCAGCCCTTCCAGCGCATAGTATTCGCACTGCATGGGCACCAGCACGGAGTCGGCGGCGGCCATGGCGTTCACCGTCAGCATGTTGAGAGAAGGCGGGCAGTCTATGAAGACGTAGTCGTACTTGTCCCTGACCGAGGCCAGGGCGTTGCGCAGGCGGATCTCGCGGGCAAAAAACTCCATCAGGCGGATTTCTGCCGCGGTCACGTCGGCATTGGCGGCAATCAGGTGATAGCCTCCCGAGGTTTCGGGGATGATCACCTCGCCGATGGGGGCATCTTCGATCAGCAGTTCATAGGCGGTGCGCTCGACATCGTACTTGTCGACGCCACTGCCCATGGTGGCATTGCCCTGCGGATCCAGATCGATCACCAGCACCTTGCGCCGGGTAGCGGCCATGGAGGCGGCCAGATTCACACAGGTGGTGGTTTTACCCACTCCACCCTTCTGGTTGGCTATGGCAATGACTTTTCCCACACTGTCCCCTAAATGAATGCGGCGGCCCTATTCGGGCTGGATGGCTTTAAACTCCAGCAGATGGCGTTCGCCTTCCAGTTCCGGCACCACCAGCTTGTGGGTGGCAACCAGACGAATGCTGTCAGGCAACTGTGCCAGCTCCTGCTCGGGGTATTGTCCCTTGAGCGCCAGGAAGCTGCCCTCGGGTGACGGCAGATGATGACACCAGCTCAGCA
This sequence comes from Aeromonas sp. LsrichE-8G, assembly GCF_022869435.1. NCBI lineage: Bacteria > Pseudomonadati > Pseudomonadota > Gammaproteobacteria > Aeromonadales > Aeromonadaceae > Aeromonas > Aeromonas sp. LsrichE-8G. Next base: position 57,815 of record NZ_JALIHH010000002.1, on the reverse strand, counting down.
TGTCCTCCAGGGAGGCGAAAGCCCGGCTCAGTACACCATCAAATCCGGTCTCGGGTTGATACTCCTCCACCCGGGATTTGACGGGGGTCACATTGGTCAACCCCAGCTCCAGGATCACCTGGCGGATGAAGTTGATCCGCTTGCCCAGGCTGTCGAGCAGCACGAACTGTTTGTCCGGATTGATGATGGCCAGCGGCAGTCCGGGCAGACCCGGACCCGTTCCCACATCGATGAAGCGTTCACCGTGCAGGTGAGGACTCACCACCAGGCTGTCGAGGATATGCTTGACCAGCATGGCGTCCGGATCTCGCACCGAGGTGAGATTGTAAGCCTTGTTCCACTTGTGCAGCAACTCGACCAACTGCACCAACTGGGTCTTCTGGGTTTCGGTGATAACAATTCCGGCCTGCATGAGCAGGCCGTTCAATCTTTGCAGCATGTTGTCCAACGGGGAATTCCTCAGGCGGTTTTACGCAGCAGGCCGTGTTTCTTCAGGTGCACCAGCAAGATGGAGATGGCGGCAGGGGTGATGCCGGAGATGCGGGACGCCTGACCAATGGTCTCTGGCTTGGCATCGTTGAGCTTGGCGATCACCTCGTTGGAGAGACCGTTCACGTCGCGGTAGTTCATGTCCAGCGGCAGCAGGGTGTTTTCGTTGCGCAGCTGTTTCTCCACCTCGTCGTGCTGACGCTCGATATAACCGGCGTACTTGATCTGGATCTCCACCTGATCCGCGGCAGCCGCATCGGTCAGTGCAGGCCCCACACCCTCGATGGCCATCAGGGCATCGTAGGTCACCTCGGGGCGACGCAGCAGCTCTTCCAGGCTCTGCTCCCGGGTCAGGGGAGTGTTGACCAGGGCGTTGACGGCCTCCAGAGACGGATGCTGCGGGTGGATCCAGGTCGAGCGCATGCGCTGACGTTCCTGCTCCACCTGTTCCACCTTGGCATTGAACAGGCTCCAGCGATGATCATCCACCAGACCCAGCTCGCGGCCGATGGCGGTCAGGCGCAGATCCGCGTTGTCTTCCCGCAGCAGCAGGCGATATTCGGCACGGCTGGTGAACATGCGATAGGGTTCGCGGGTCCCCAGTGTGGAGAGATCGTCCATCATCACGCCCATGTAGGCCTGATCCCGGCGTGGGTGCCAGGCTTCCTTGCCCTGGGCGCGCAAGCCCGCGTTCAGACCGGCCATCAGACCCTGGGCAGCGGCCTCTTCATAGCCGGTGGTGCCGTTGATCTGGCCGGCGAAGAAGAGGTTCTCTATGCACTTGCTCTCCATGTTGGCCTTGAGATCCCGCGGATCGAAGAAATCGTACTCGATGGCGTAGCCAGGGCGAGTGATATGGGCATTCTCGAAGCCACGGATCGAGCGGACGATCTGCACCTGCACGTCGAACGGCAGGCTGGTGGAGATCCCGTTCGGGTAGAGCTCGTGGGTGGTCAGGCCTTCCGGTTCCACAAAGATCTGGTGCGCCGTCTTGTCGGCAAAGCGGGTGATCTTGTCCTCGATCGACGGACAGTAGCGCGGACCTATCCCCTCGATCACCCCGGCGTACATGGGGCTGCGATCCAGGTTGTTGCGGATCACCTCGTGGGTCTGCTCATTGGTATGGGTCACGTAACAAGGCATCTGGCGCGGATGCTGGCTGGCGTTGCCGATGAAGGAGAAGACCGGGCGAGGATCGTCGCCATGTTGCTGCTGCATCACGGAAAAATCGACGGTGCGTGCATCGATGCGTGGTGGCGTGCCCGTTTTGAGGCGATCGATGCGCAGCGGCATTTCACGCAGGCGCTGGGCGAGGGCAATTGAGGGAGGATCACCGGCGCGGCCCCCTTTGTAGTTCTCCATGCCGATGTGGATCAGACCATTGAGGAAGGTGCCAACGGTCAGTACGACCGTCTTGCCGCTGATGCGGATCCCGCTCTGGGTGACGACCCCGGCGACGCGATCCCCGTCCATGACCAGATCGTCGCAGGCCTGCTGGAAGATCTTCAGGTTCGGGTAGTTCTCCAGGGTCTGACGCACCACAGCCTTGTACAGCAGGCGATCCGCCTGGGCACGGGTAGCCCGCACCGCAGGGCCCTTGGAAGAGTTGAGCGTGCGAAACTGGATCCCGCCGAGATCGATGGCCTGCGCCATGATCCCGCCAAGGGCGTCGACTTCCTTGACCAGGTGTCCCTTGCCGATCCCGCCGATCGCCGGATTGCAGGACATATGCCCCAGCGTATCTATGTTGTGGGTGAGTAACAGGGTATTGAGACCCATGCGGGCTGCCGCTGTTGCTGCTTCGGTTCCTGCATGACCGCCACCGACGACGATCACATCAAATTGTTCATGGTATTGCATTGGGGATCACCTTGATCTGCACGCCTGAAGATCTTTGTTTGCCTGGTCTGAAGGGCGGATCATTCTATCTGTTTAGCATCCGGAGGGGAACGTCTACTTCAGGATCAGTATGGATCAGGGATCGGTTAAATAGATCTTAAGGATCTTTAGATCGATCTTTTATTGGATCTTTTATTAGGATCCGCGACTTCTGTTGATAAGGCATTTTTGATCATAAAGATCATTCGGTTAAGGTCGATCGTTGCTTGTGGAAAAGCTTGGATCCAGAGGGGGCGAACGGGGGGATAACATGGGTTTTTATACACAGATATATGGTCTGCAAGATCTAATACATGAATAACTATAGGTTTTGCAGAGCTTAGCACCTAAGTTATGCACAATTATCCGAGCTCATGTGGGGAGCTCTCGGGAAAAACTTATCCGGATCCACCTGTTAATAACCTGGTGGATAGGGATCTGGGGATAACCAGGGAGATCGGGGGTCGTGACCGGATCTCCCTGGCCCTGATCAGCCGATCAAGGTCATCCAGTCGTGGATCCAGGTTTCTGCGGCATCTTCGGGGATCTCGTGCTGGGTCACGTCTATTTCCAGGAGATCCCCCAGTCGGCTGGCACCGCACCCGGCCAGCAGCCGATCCAGCGTCTTGCCGCCCTGGCAGAAGGTGTCATAGCTGCGATCCCCCAGGGCGATCACTCCGTACTTGAAGGCGGCGAGATCCGGCTGCTGTTCGGCAAGATCCCGGGCAAAGGGCTGCAGATTGTCGGGTACGTCCCCCGCTCCATGGGTGGAAGTGACCACCAGCACGATGGCTTCTGGCTCGGTCAGGATCCTGGCCAGGCTGGCGGGGTTGTGGATCTCCGCCTGGTGGCCCGCCTGTTCAAGGAGGCCGACCACATGATCTGCGACATATTCGGAGGCCCCCAGCATGGAGCCGACGACGAGGTTGAGTTTGGCCATGGAATGGATCCTGATGTCATCGAAAAAGTGAAGAGCGGGGATCTTACCGCTAAAGCATGTGGATAAATATGGATAAAGCTTGGGGATAAGGATCCTGTCCACTTTTTTGCAGCCAAAACCGGTCTCGTAGCCGTTGTGGCGCCTTCTTTCCGCCTGTTGCGACCTCATCGCACCTTTCGTTGTCAAACGACACTTCAAAACATCAATTAACAATACAGATGCAAATGATTAGCAATTATTGAATCGATTCGATCACGGCACCTGTAGTAGCATGGCGCTGCTTTATTCGCCTGAGGCGCCGGGCTGACCGGTCCAATTGGGCACCCATAATAAGAAATCAAACATAAATTATTGATATTTGAGACACTTATATGATTGCGCAAAAAAATACCCCGAATGCCGTGATGCGAAAGAGAGGCGCACAGCTGCTGCCGCTCTCCTGTCTGCTGGCGTCCCTGCCCGTGTTGGCGGCGGAACAGGCGGATAAAGAGTTGCCCAAAGCGGGCGAAACCATGGTCGTGACCGGGACCGCCATGAAGGTCGAGGTCCCCATGGCAGAGACCCCCCGTGCCGTTTCCGTGGTCAATCGCGAAGAGCTGGACCAGCACGCCGTACTCAAGCTAGACGAGTCCCTGCGCTATCGCTCCGGCGTCCTGTCCCAGTCCTATGGTTCGGACACTGATGCTGACTGGTTCAAGGTGCGCGGCTTCGATGCGGCTTCTTACCTGGATGGCAACCGTCTTTTCAGCACCGGTTACTATGTCTGGACCCCGGAGCCCTTCGGCCTTGAGAGCGTGGAAGTGCTCAAAGGCCCGGCCTCCATTCTGTATGGCGAAGCCCCTCCCGGAGGCGTCATCAACGCCATCAGCAAGCGTCCGACCGCGACCCCGCAGGGACTGGTGAACCTGCAACTGGGCAACCGGGATCTGCGCCAGGTCGGGGTGGATGTCTCCGACACCCTTACCGACAACAGCCGTTATCGTCTGGTGGCCCTCTACAACGAGCGGGACGGCGTGCTGGATGGCACCTACAACGAGCGCGCCTATCTGGCGCCGAGCGTGACCCTGGATATTTCGGATCGCACCACGCTGACGCTGCTTTCCAGCTTCAAGCACGATGAAGGGGTGCCGACCAACGGCTTCTTCCCGGTTTACGGCACCCTGAATACCTCCGGAGGCCAGATCGATCCCTCCACCAACCTGAGCCAGCCGGATTACGATCGCAATCGCAATACCCAGATCTCCGCCGGGTACGAGCTGGCCCACCAGCTCAACCAGACCTGGGAGTTCAAGCAGAACGTTCGCTTCAACTACAACGATCTGCTGCTGCGCCAGACCTATATCTTCCCGACCTATGAAGGCACCACCGCCTACCGCGGCCTGGTCTACCGGGATGGGGATACCAAGAGCGCCACCATGGACAACCAGATGGTGGGCTACTGGAACACCGACAGCACGGAGCAGACCCTGCTGCTGGGGGTGGATCTGCAGCGCCATGTGAATGAAGGCCAGGAAGCCGACAACTATGGCATGGGCGCCATCAACACCATGAACCCGGATTACAGCGGTTTCCCCGGTTTTGATGAATCCACCGCGACCCATCAGAAGAGCACCAAGGGTCAGAGCGGCCTCTATGCCCAGCACCAGATCCGCTGGGATGATCGCTGGCTGCTGACCGCGGGCGGTCGTTTCGATTACGTGGAAACCCACAACATCAGCGAAGCCAAGAGCAAGAACGAGAAACAGTACGACGACAACCTCTCTCTCTCCGGCAGCCTGATGTACCTGGCCGACAACGGTCTCTCCCCTTACTTCGCCTATGCGGAATCCTTCGAAGTGCTGCCGGGGATAGACCCCAACACCGGCAACTCCTACAAGCCGCTGGAAGGCAAGCTCTACGAGACCGGCGTCAAGTACGCACCCAGCTTCCTCGATGGCTACATCAACCTGGCGCTGTTCGATCTGGAGCAGACCAACTCCCTGGTCTCTACCGGCTCCGGCCAGCAGACCCAGGCCGGTGAAGTGACCTCCCAGGGGGTCGAGCTGGAAGGGAGCGTGCAGGCCACCGAGGCGTTGCGCCTGACCGCTGCCTATACCTATACCGATGCCAAGACCAACGACACCGGCAACGGCGATCGTCGTGCGAGCCTGATCCCGCGCCACCAGGCCTCCTTCTGGGGCAACTATAAGGTGCAGCAGGGCCCGGTATCCGGTCTTGAGCTGGGTTCCGGCGTGCGCTATGTGGGTTCCAGCGTCGGCATCGGCGCGGTGAATGCGGACTACACCCCCATCTATGGTTCCGCCAAGGTACCGGCACACACTGTATGGGATGCGATGATCGGGTATGACTTTGCCAAGAACTGGCGTGCCCAGATCAACGTCAACAACCTGCTGAACGACACCTATGTGGCGAGCTGCGACTACTACTGCTACTACGGCGAGCCGCGCAGCATAGTCGGCACCGTCAACTACCGCTGGTAAGCGACAGGCCGGGCGGGGGCGAAGGCTCCCGCCCTCCTTCCATTCATCTACAGGCCTGTCATGGAACTCTTGTCACTGGTTTATCGCCAATACCGTTGGCCCTTCATCGCCATTACCCTGCTCAGCCTGCTGAGTGCTGTCAGCGGGATAGGCGTCATTGCCTTCATCAATCAATCACTTATCGAATCAGTCGGGGATCCGCTGCCGATCCTGGGTCAGCTTGTCGGCCTGGTCTTGCTGCTGCTGGTGATCACGCTCGGATCCCAACTGGCCCTGACCACCCTGGGTCACCATTTCGTCTACCGGTTGCGTGGCCGCCTGCTCAAGCAACTGCTGGATACCGACGTCGCCCGTCTGCGTCAAATAGGGCAGGTGCCGCTCCTGGCCTCCCTTTCCAGCGACATCGGTCAGATCACCATCGCCTTCGTGCGCCTGCCGGAACTGGTACAGGGTCTGGTGCTCACCCTGGGCTCCATCATCTACCTTGGCCTGCTCTCTCCCGCCTTGCTCGGTGTTACCGCCCTCTGGGTCACCGTGACCATGGTGGTGGGCTGGCTGCTGGTGAACCGGGTCTATCGCCACCTGGCGCACATGCGCCAGGCCGAAGACAGGCTCTACCAGAACTACCAGTCCATCATCGCCGGGTGCAAGGAGCTGGCGCTCAACCGCGAGCGTGCCCACTTCGTCTACCACCAGCTCTATGAGCAGAATGCCCGGGACTACCGGGAGCAGATCATCCGCGCCGATACCTACCACCTGAGCGCGGTGAACTGGTCGAACATCATGATGCTGGGTGCCATCGGCCTGGTCTTCTTCCTGGCCAACGGGCTGGGCTGGGCCAACACCAATGTGGCCGCCACCTTCGCCCTGACCCTGCTGTTCCTGCGCACTCCCTTGCTACAAGGGATCGGAGCCTTGCCGACCCTGATCGCCGCCCAGGTGGCATTCGACAAGATAGCTGCCCTCAATCTGGCGGAGCCGGACGAGGCGTTCCCGTTGCCGCCTGCGCCTCGCCCCTGGCAGCGCATCGAGCTGGAGCAGGTGAGCTTTCACTACCAGGGGGAGGGCGGTTTCTCCGTGGGCCCCATCAATCTGGTGATCGAGCGGGGGGAGCAGATATTCCTCATCGGTGGCAATGGCTCCGGCAAGTCGACCCTGGCCATGCTGCTGACCGGGCTCTATCAACCGGTCTCTGGCCGGATCCTGCTGGATGGGGAGCCGGTCACCGATCGCAACGGCTATCTGGGGCTCTTCTCCGCCATCTTCACCGACTACCACCTGTTCCAGCATTTGCTGGGGCCCGAGCCGAAAGAGGCGCTGGTCGCCGAGTGGCTTGAGCGGTTGCAGATGGGCAGCAAGCTTGCCATCAAGGATGGCTTCATCGCCGATATCGACCTCTCCCAGGGCCAGCGCAAGCGGGTCGCCCTGCTGCTGGCCCTTGCAGAGCAGCGGGAGGTGATGCTGTTCGACGAGTGGGCCGCGGATCAGGATCCCCAGTTCCGCCGCATCTTCTATCAGGTGCTGTTGCCGCGCCTCAAGGAGATGGGCAAGACGGTGATCGCCATCAGCCACGACGATCACTACTTCTCTCTGGCCGATCGCCTGCTGGAGATGCGCCAGGGCCGTCTCACCGAACTGACCGGCGAGCAGCGCGAGCAGGTGAGCCGGGATGCGGTCGCCCATCTGGATGGCAAGGTGCCGGCCTGATGCTGGCACCGATGAGACTGGCAGCAAGCCAGCACAGGAATTGCTTATGTTCGAGATGAAATCCGCCAGCTTCGCGGTCAATGACCGCACGCTGCTGCACCCCACCAGCCTTCGCTTCGAGCAAGGTCGGGTCTATGGCCTCATCGGCCACAACGGGTCGGGCAAATCGACCCTGATCAAGCTGCTGGCGCGCCAGCAACCCCACAGCGGCGGGGAGATCCTGTTCGATGACCAGCCGTTGTCTGCCTGGGGCCACCGGGAGTTTGCCCGTCAGGTGGCCTATCTGCCCCAGCACCTGCCGAGTGCCGAAAACCTGCTCGGCCGCGAACTGGTGGAGATGGGGCGCTACCCCTGGCGCGGACTGCTGGGCCGGATGGGAGCGGAAGATCACCGTCAGGTGGAGCGTGCCATCGCCCTGACCCACACCGAACGCTTTGCCGATCGGTTGGTGGATACCCTCTCCGGCGGTGAGCGGGGGCGAGTCTGGCTCGCCATGCTGCTGGCTCAGGAGAGCCGTTTCATCCTGCTGGACGAGCCGCTGGCCGCCCTGGACGTGGCCCATCAGGTGGAGGTGCTCACGCTCGTCAAGCAGCTCAGCCGCCAGCTCAACCTCGGGGTCATCATCGTCATTCACGACATCAACATGGCCTCCCGTTTCTGCGATCGGCTGGTGGCGCTGCACTCCGGCCGTCTGCTGACCCACGGCGAGCCCGAACAGATCATGACAGGGGAGACCCTGAACGCCATCTATGGCATCCCCATGGAGGTCATTCGCCATCCGGCCCATGACCACGCCATCGCCATCGTCTGACCGGGGACCGCTCTTGAACCGTTTATTGAAGATGGCGCCCTGTCTGCTCAGTCTGCTGCTGCCCCTGGCAGGGGAGGCCGGGCAGCTTGTCACCGCCACCAGCGCCACGCCCCGCATCGCCACCGTGGACTGGACCATAGCCGAGACTCTGCTGGCTCTGGGGGTCACCCCGATGGCGGTGGGGGATGTGGCCCCCTATCGCGCCTGGGTCGGTGAACCCCAGCTTCCTGCCGGGGTGATCGATATAGGGCTGCGTGCCCAGCCCAACCGGGAACTGTTGGCGGAGCTCAAACCGGATCTTATTCTCATCTCGCCGCTGGCGGCCCCCCTGGCGCCGACCCTCTCCCGCATCGCGCCGGTGCACTCCATCGCCCTGTATGAACCGGGCACCGATCTGTGGCTGCGACTGCGGGAAGCGACCCTGACCATCGCCGCCCTGGTCAACAAAGAGACCGAGGCCGAACGCCAGCTCGCCGCGCTGGAGCTGGATCTGGCACAGATGCAGGCGGCGCAGCCCGCCGATCTGCCCCCCTTGCTGGTGGTGCAATTTATCGATGAGCGCCATGTGCGGGTGTTTGGCCGTGGCAGCCTGTTCGAGGCAGTGATGCAGCGCCTCGGCCTTCGCAACGCCTGGCAGGGAGAGACCAATGCCTGGGGATTCTCGGTCGCGAGCCTGGAGCAGTTTCTCGGGATGTCGGAGGCCAGGCTGGTGGTGGTGGACCCCGTGCCCGTAGGAGTTGGTGAAAAACTTCAGGAGCCTGGATTGTGGCAGCATCTCCCGCTGGTACAGAACAATCCGGTTATCCATCTGCCTGCGACATGGAGTTTTGGTGGCATATTGGCGGCCCGCCGCTTCGCCACCCTGCTGGACGGTGCCTTGCGGGAGCAGACTGTCCACAGAGCAACCGGGGGATCAAATCAATGAGCTCTTCTCTTTCTTCGCCCCTGCTGCGCCCGGGTCTCTGCCTGTTGGTGCTGACACTGGGGCTGGCTTGCGCCGAGCTGGCGCGTCAACTGCCGGGGGCGCTCTGGTGGCAGGCCCTGTTCTCCCCCGAGCTGGACGATGCCCGCCAGGCGGTGGTCCATTTCAGCTGGCTGCCGCGCCTTGCCATTTGTCTGCTGGCCGGTGCCGCCCTCGGGCTCGCCGGTACCCTGATGCAGCAGGTGCTGCGCAATCCCCTGGCCTCGCCCACCACCCTGGGGGTGGCCTCCGGCGCCCAGCTGGCGCTGATGATGGTGACCCTGCTCGCCCCCTCCTGGCTGCTGATCGGGCGGGAGTGGATCGCCATGGCCGGGGGAAGCCTGGCCATGGGGCTGGTCTTCGCCCTGGCTTGGCGCCGTCAGCTCAATCCCGTGGTCATCGTCTTTGCTGGGCTGGTGATCAACCTCTATCTGGCCGCCATCAGCATGGGATTGCTGCTGTTCTTCCAGGAGGAGCTCAAAGGGTTGCTGGTGTGGGGGAGCGGATCTCTGGCCCAGAACAGCTGGAGCGGCGTCGGCTATCTGCTGCCACGGTTGCTGCTGGCCGCGATGCTGGCGGCGGTGCTGGTGCGCCCGCTGGCAGTGCTGGAGCTGGACGATGCCAGCGCTCGCAGCCTGGGGGTCTCCCTCAAGCATTTGCGCCTGGCTGGTCTGGGTCTCGCCGTGTTCGTCACCGCCTGCGTGGTGAGCGTGGTGGGGCTGATCGGTTTTATCGGGCTGGCGGCGCCCGCCATGGTGCGGCTGCTGGGGGTCAGAAAACTGGCCCAGCGGCTGCTGTGGGCACCCATCCTCGGCGCCCTGTTGCTGGCGGCCACCGATCTGCTGCTGCAGACCCTGAGCCGGTTCTGGCCTGTGCTGATCCCGACCGGCGCCATGACGGCCCTGTTGGGGGCGCCGCTGCTGCTCTGGCTGATCCCGCGTCTTGGTATCAAGCAGAGTGCGCCTAAGGCAAACTCCTCCCTGCAGTTGGCCCGCCATCCGGCGCCGTCTCGCCTTGTCGGTCTGATGGTGTTGGGGTTGGCTGCGGCGGTGATCGCCTCCCTGTTGTTTGGGCAGGGGATGAGCGGCTGGGGCTGGCCGAGCTGGCTGCGGTGGCAGGCCCAGCTGGAGTGGCGCTTGCCGCGCACGCTGGCAGCGGGTGCCGCAGGCGTGTTGCTGGCGCTGGCAGGCACCCTGTTGCAGCGAGTCAGCAACAACCCCATGGCGAGCCCCGAGCTGCTGGGGGTGAGCGGTGGCACCTTCATGGGGGTGATTGCGGCGGCCCTGTTGCTGCCCGCCTTGCCGCTGCCCATGATGCTGCTGGGGGGGCTGGTGGGCGCCTTCGCCTGCCTGTTGCTGCTGGTGCTTATCAACCGGCGCAACGGCTTCCAGCCGGAGCGGATACTGCTGTCTGGCATCGCCATCACGGCGCTGTTCGAGCCGTTGCAGGCCATCGCCCTGGCCAACGGCGACCTGCGGGTGCAGCAACTGCTCTCCTGGATGTCCGGCTCCACCTATTACGTCACCCAGCCGGTGGCCCTTGCCCTGGTGGTGTTGGCGCTGCTGATGCTGGCAGCCTGCCTGCTGGTGAGCCGCTGGCTCGATCTCATGCCCATGGGGCCGGCGGTAGCGACGGCGCTCGGCATCCACCTGAGCCGTGCCCAGCTCACCATCCTGCTGCTGGTGGCCGTGCTCACCGCCAGTGCCACCATGGTGATAGGCCCGCTCTCCTTTGCCGGTCTGCTGGCGCCGCACCTGGCCAGATTGATGGGGCTGGTGAGGGCGCGCTGGCACCTGCTCGGCGCCGCAGGCTGTGGCGCTTTGCTGATGGTGTCGGCGGACTGGATCGGCCAGCAGATCCTCTTTCCCCAGGAGGTGCCCGTCGGTCTGGTCTCCACCCTGTTAGGGGGCGCTTACTTCATGTGGTGCCTGCGCCGTCTCTAGGTTGGTGGATGAAAAGCGCACAAAAAAAGCCCGGGATGAACCCGGGCTTTTCATTGCCTGCTCTGCGGACTTACTTGCCGATGCAGAAGCTGGAGAAGATGCGGCCCAGCAGATCGTCGGAGCTGAACTCGCCGGTGATCTCGGACAGGGACTCCTGGGCCAGGCGCAACTCCTCCGCCACCAGTTCGCCAGCCACATAGACCTCAAGCTGCTCCTTGGCTACCCGCAGCCGTTCGGCGGCGCGCTCCAGTGCGTCCAGGTGGCGGCGGCGGGCCATGAAGCCCCCTTCGGTGTTGCCCTGGAAGCCCATGCAGGCCTTGAGGTGCTCACGCAGTGCGGGCAGCCCCAGCTCGGTCTTGGCGGAGATGCGATAGACGGCGTGGCCCTGATCCTGGCTCGGTGCCAGATCCTCGCCGGTCAGGTCCGCCTTGTTGCGCACCACGGTGAGGCCGATGTTTTTTGGCAACCGATCAACGAATTCCGGCCAGATGTCGTGGGGATCGACGGCATCCGTGGTGGTGCCGTCCACCATGAACAGCACCCGGTCGGCCTGTTCGATCTCGGCCCAGGCGCGCTCGATGCCGATCTGTTCCACCTTGTCCTGGGTATCGCGCAGGCCCGCGGTGTCGATGATGTGCAGCGGCATGCCGTCCAGATGGATGTGCTCGCGCAGCACGTCGCGGGTGGTACCGGCGATCTCGGTGACGATGGCGGACTCGCGGCCTGCGAGGGCGTTGAGCAGGCTCGATTTGCCGGCGTTGGGACGACCGGCGATCACCACCTTCATCCCCTCTCGCAGCAAGGCGCCCTGTTTGGCCTCGCCGCGCACGTCGTCCAGCTCGGACATGATGGCGTAGAGGTCACCCGCCACCTTGCCGTCGGAGAGAAAGTCGATCTCTTCATCCGGGAAGTCGATGGCCGCTTCCACGTAGATGCGCAGCCGGGTGAGGCTCTCCACCAACTGCTGAACCTTGCCGGAGAACTGCCCCTGCAGGGAGTGCATGGCGCTGCGGGCGGCCTGCTCGCTGGAGGCTTCGATGAGATCGGCGATGGCCTCGGCCTGGGCCAGATCCAGCTTGTCGTTGAGGAAGGCGCGCTCGCTGAACTCGCCCGGGCGGGCGGGGCGGATGCCGTCGATCTGCAGGATGCGGCGGATCAGCATGTCGAGAATGACGGGGCCGCCATGGCCCTGCAGCTCCAGCACGTCTTCGCCGGTGAAGCTGTTGGGGGCCTTGAACAGCAGGGCGATGCCCTGATCCAGCGCCTGGCCCTGCTCGTCCCTGAACGGCAGATATTCGGCATAACGCACCCTGGGGAGCTTGCCGAGCACTATCTCGGCGACCCGCTCGGCGGCAGGGCCGGAGACGCGGACTATGCCGACGCCGCCACGGCCGGGGGCGGTGGCCTGGGCCACGATGGTATCTGTTGTCATCTTGCTTGACTCGCTGGTTGGCTGAATGAGTAAGAGGGTGGGGGACATTGTAATAAAAAAGGCGGCCCGAAGGCCGCCTCTTTTGTCATCAGGAAAGATGGGCTGCGCATCAGTTGCGTGAGTGCAGGCCTTTCTTCTCCAGCTGACGATAGATGATGGTCTGCTGGATGATGGAGATGACGTTGCTCACCAGCCAGTACAGAGTCAGACCTGCCGGGAACCAGAGGAACATGAAGGTGAAGATGATCGGCATGAACTGCATCACCTTCTGCTGCATCGGGTCCGTGATGGTGGTCGGGCTCATCTTCTGCAGATACCACATGGAGGCACCCATGAGGATTGGCAGCACGAAGAAGGGGTCCTTCACCGACAGGTCGGTGATCCACAGGGCGAACGGCGCGTGGCGCAGCTCGACAGACTCCATCAGTGCCCAGTAGAGGGCGATGAAGATGGGCATCTGTACCAGGATGGGCAGGCAGCCGCCCAGCGGGTTGACCTTCTCCTTCTTGTACAGCTCCATCATGCCCTGGGACATCTTCTGGCGATCGTCACCGAAGCGTTCCTTGAGCGCAGCCAGCTTGGGCTGGAGCATGCGCATCTTGGCCATGGAGGTGTACTGGGCCTTGGTCAGCGGGAACATGATGCCGCGCACCAGCAGGGTCAGCATGATGATGGCCAGACCCCAGTTCTGGACGAAACCGTGGAACACGGTCAGCAGCCAGTGCAGCGGTTGGGCGATGAACCAGAGCCAGCCGTAGTCGACGGTCAGATCCAGGTGGTTTGCCACCTTGGCCATCTGATCCTGCAGCTTGGGACCGATCCACAGCTTGCCGCTCACTTCGGCCTGCTGGCCGGCAGCGACGTCAACCAGCGGCGCCTTGTAGCCGATGATGGCCTGGTCCTTGCCCGGGATCACGCGGCTGTAGAAGCTGTTGGTGTCGTTGGCATTCGGGGCCCAGGCGGAGACGAAGTAGTGCTGCAGCATGGCGACCCAACCACCCTGGGTGGTCTTGTTCAGGTCGGCATCCTTCATCTCGTCGAAGGTGTACTTCTTGTAGCGGGAGTCTTCGCTGGAGAAGGCACCACCACGGTAGGCACTGGCCACCATGGCATGACCTTCCTGATCCTTCGGCGTGGTCATGGTCTGCTTCAGCTGACCGTAGAACTGTACCTGGACCGGCTCGGCAGACTTGTTGTCGATCTTGTAGTCGACGCCCACGGCGTAATCACCGCGCTTGAGCACGAACTCCTTGGTGAAGACCACACCCTTGCTGTCGGTCCAGGTCATCGGAACGACGACTTGATCCTGACCGTCGGCCAGCTGATAGCTGGTCTGGGCGGCTTCATAGGTGGGACGACCCTGGGTCTGGCTGTCCGGACCATTGCGACCGACCAGACCGCTCTGGGCCACATAGAGGTGGGCAGGCTGGCTGGTCAGCAGGGTGAACGGCTGTTCCTTGCCTTCTTCCAGCTTGTGGGCCAGCAGTTCGGCAGAGACGATGTCACCGCCCTGGGTATCCAGGGTCAATTTGAGCACGTCGGAGGAGACGGTGATCAGCTTGCGCGCGGCGTTACCATTTGCTTGCTCGGAAACCTGAGGAATATCACCGGTCTGACCGGCTTCAGGTACGAAATGTTCGGTTTGGGCCACGGTAGTCGGGGCCGGCTTCGGAGCCTTGTCGGACTCCCACTGTTGCCAGAGCAAGAAGCTCACGAACAGCAAACCGATCAGGAGTAAATTGCGTTGTGATTCCATAGTCTTCAGTTTCTTCGCTTTGGTTGCGGAACCGGGTCATAACCACCCTCGGATAAGGGATGGCATTTTAATAGACGTTTGCTGGCTAACCAAACGCCTTTTATGAAACCGTGAAGTCGGATTGCTTCTATCGCAAATTGGGAACAAGTCGGGGTGAAACGGCAGCGCGGCCCGAGCAGGGGACTAATGATTAGCTGATACAGGCGTATCAGTTTGATTGCTACCCATTGCAACGGCGTGACAGAGTGCGCCATAGCTTTTCCAGTAACTTGAACAGCGCTTCGTTGTCCATCTCCTTCACGCCACCCTTGGCGATCACGACGATGTCGATAGCGGGCAGATTGGCTTGATTGAGGCGAAAACTTTCCCGAACCACTCGTTTTACACGGTTGCGCCAGACGGCACGCTTGAGCGCCTTTTTGGGCACGGCGAGGCCAAGACGGGGGTGTTCGAGGGAGTTGGGGCAAGCAAGAAGCGTAATTTGCGGAGAAGCGGCCCGGACAGGCTCGGCGAAAACGCGTTTGAAGTGTTCGGGAGTTAACAGACGTAACTCCCGAGAGAAGGTGTGCTGGGTAGGCATTAGACTACCAGGCGGGCACGACCCTTGGCACGACGAGCGGCCAGAACTTTGCGGCCGTTGGCAGTAGCCATGCGAGCGCGGAAACCGTGAGAGCGCTTGCGCTTCAGGTTGGACGGTTGAAAAGTACGTTTCATGATTCGATTCCGTATTTCTGTACAGTTTTGATTGTCACACTTAGCCGACGCGCCAGCTATAGCGTGTGACGACTAGCAAAAGAGGCCGAATTCTAAACAGAGTTCAGCTTCTCGTCAATCCGCCGTTCCTTTCCATCTCGCCCCGTTCGTCGACCGAGCGGGATAATCTGGCAGGATCCGGAGGATCAAGGGCCCCGAATTATACTGGCAACCCGGGGTTAAACAAGGATCCCTCAAGAAAAAAGGCGGCCAGGCCGCCAAAGAGAGAGCTATTTAAGTACTTTGCGCAGGAACTCCCGGGTACGGGGATCCTGCGGATCGACCAATATCTGATCCGGCGGGCCCTGCTCCACGATCCGGCCTCCTTCCATGAAGATCACCCGATCGGCGACATCACGGGCAAACTCGATCTCGTGGGTCACCACAACCATGGTCTGGTGCTGGCGGGCGAGCTGCTTCATCAGGCCCAGCACCTCGTCGACCCACTCGGGATCGAGGGCGGAGGTGGGCTCGTCAAACAGGATCACCTTGGAGTGGGCCGCCATGGCCCGGCCGATGCCGACGCGCTGTTGCTGGCCGCCGGAGAGGGAGGCCGGGTAGGCATCCTGTTTCTCGGCGAGGCCGATGTCCTTGAGGATGCCCAGGGCAGTGGCACGAGCCTCCGCCTTCGGCTGCTTCCAGACGGTGATCAGCCCCTCGGCGATGTTGTCCAGCGCCGTCTTGTTGGCGAACAGGGCGTAGTTCTGGAACACGAAAGAGGCGCGTTTGCGCAGTTCGATGGCCTGCTGGTCGCTGGCCTTGGCCAGATCCACGGCGAGGTCATCGATGACGAGCCGCCCTGCATCCGGGGTTTCCAGCAGGTTGAGGCAGCGCAGCAGAGTCGACTTGCCGGTACCGGAGGGGCCGATGATGACGACAATCTCCCCCTTCTTTACCTCAAGATCGATGCCGTTGAGCACCTGATTTCCGTCATAGGCCTTGGAGAGACCCGTTAGGTTGATCATGACAGGCCTCCTTTAATAAGCACGGTTCAGCCGCACTTCCAACAGGTGCTGCAAGCGGGTGAAGAAGATGACCACCACCCAGTAGATCAGCGCCACCGCCATGAAGCTCTCGAAGAACTTGAAGGAGGAGGCCGCTTCCATCTGGGCCTTGCCCATGATCTCCGCCACACCCAAGGTAAACGCCAGGGAAGTGCTCTTGATCATGTCGATGAAGTAGTTCATCAGCGACGGTGTCGCGATGCGGGCCGCCTGGGGCAGGATGATCCGCTGCATCGCCTGCAGCCGGCTCATGCCGATGCTGAGGGCGGCTTCCATCTGGCTCTTGTGGATGCCGAGAATGGCTGCCCGGATCGACTCGGCCATGTAGGCGGCGAAGTGCAGGGTCAGGCCGATGATGGCGGCGGTAAAGGCATCCATCCCCACGAAGATGGGGAAGAGCTGCGGCAGCCCGTAATAGAGCAGGAACAGCTGGACGAGCAGCGGTGTACCCCGGAAGAACGAGATATACAGCATCGCCAGCCAGTGAAGTGCGGGAACGCGAAACACCCGTACTATCGCCAGGATCAGCGACAGTACGAGTGCCAATACGAATCCCCACAGGGCCATTTCCATCGTGGTGCCCAGGTATTTGAGCAGGATGGGAAACAGCCCTAGCGTGTACTCGAGGTCAAATTCCATCATTTATTTGCTGGTGATGTCCGCTGCGAACCATTTTTCGGAGATTTTGGTCAGGGTGCCGTCTTTGCGCATGGCGGTGAGGGTATCGTCAACCTTCTTCAGCACGGCCTGCTTTTCCGGGGTCTTCAGGAAGGGCAGGGCGTTCTCGATGGTTTCGAACGGTGCACCAGCCTGTTGCAGCGGCAGCTTGGATTCCTTGATCAGCTGGGCGGTGGAGACGCGGTCCATCACGAAGGCGTCGATGCGGCCCAGGGCGACATCCTGCTCGAAGGCGGAGTCATAGGTACGGATATCGATCTTCTTGTTGGGGTCGTTCTTGCGCAGCAGCTCTTCGAAGTTGGAGCCCAGGTTGACGGCGACTTTCTTGCCTTCCAGGTCTTTGATGCCGTGGATGGTGTTGTTGCCCTTGCGGACCACGATCTGGGCACCGTCATAGACATAGGGCTGGGAGAAGGCGTACTTGGCCTTGCGCTCGTCGGTGATGGTGATCTGGTTGGAGATGGTGTCGACGCGGCCGGTTTCCAGCATGCCGAACAGGCCGGAGAAGCTGGCGGTCACGAACTCGACCTTGTAGCCGGTGCGCTCACCGATCTGGTTCCACATGTCCACCTCGAAGCCCTGCAGCTTGTCCTGCTTGACGAAGGTGAACGGGAAATATTTGCCGGACATGCCGACCTTGATGGTTTCCTGGGCGATGGCCTGGCCGGACAGGCTGGCCAGCAGAATGGCGGCGCCGGAAATCAGTTTGATGGTGGATTTCATGGGGATTCCTCTCTCTGTAGTGCTGTATTTTTAGTTGTATTCACGGGTTGGCGCTGATGTTATTGGAATAAAATATAAAAAAATAAATGATATTTGGTTATATAAAATAACTATGGTTGCAGCACGCCATTCTGTCCACATTGCCGATATCCGGCTGTGGGTAACTTTGGGGATGAAATGGGATCCTGGGGCGTTGGATCCTTGAAAGTCAAGGATCTTATTTGCTGGATCCGTGCGGCAGCAACTGGAGATCCGGCCACTAAAAACGTAGAATAGCCGGTCTTTACTTAATCAATTGACGGGAGTCTAGAGTGACTGCTTCGCTATGGCAGCAGTGCCTTAACCGGCTGCAAGATGAGTTGCCCTCGGCAGAATTCAGCATGTGGATCCGGCCGCTTCAAGCGGAGTTGAGTGACAATACTCTGACCCTGTATGCACCGAACCGCTTTGTTCTGGACTGGGTACGCGACAAGTACCTGCTCCGGGTCAACGGCATCATCAACGAGCTGTGCGGAGCCGACGCTCCCACCCTGCGTTTTGATATCGGCAATCGCCCTCATCCCGTCGCGGTCGCCAGGGTGCCGGCCCGTGGTGTCGATCCTGTGAATAACTCTCCCAAGAGCTGGGAAAACAAGGCAGAAAACAAGCCCGAGCCAAACCACAAGAGCAACACCAACGTGAACTATACCTTCGAGAATTTCGTCGAGGGTAAGTCCAACCAGCTGGCCCGTGCGGCCGCCCGTCAGGTGGCCGACAATCCGGGTGGTGCCTACAACCCGCTGTTCCTCTATGGCGGCACCGGCCTTGGCAAGACCCACCTGTTGCACGCCGTTGGCAATGCCATCAAGGATCGCAAGAAAGACGCCAAAGTCATCTACATGCACTCCGAACGGTTCGTGCAGGACATGGTGAAGGCGCTGCAGAATAACGCCATTGAAGAGTTCAAGCGTTATTACCGTAGCGTCGATGCCCTGCTCATCGATGACATCCAGTTCTTCGCCAACAAGGAGCGCTCCCAAGAGGAGTTCTTCCACACCTTCAATGCCCTGCTTGAAGGCAACCAGCAGATCATTCTGACCTCGGACCGCTATCCGAAAGAGATCAACGGGGTGGAAGATCGTCTCAAGTCCCGCTTCGGCTGGGGACTCACGGTGGCGATCGAGCCGCCCGAGCTGGAGACCCGGGTTGCCATCCTGATGCGCAAGGCGGACGAGAACCAGATCCATCTGCCGGACGAAGTGGCCTTCTTCATCGCCAAACGACTTCGCTCCAACGTCCGTGAACTGGAAGGTGCCCTCAACCGGGTGATCGCCAATGCCAACTTCACCGGCCGCGCCATCAACATCGACTTCGTGCGCGAGGCGCTGCGCGATCTCCTGGCCTTGCAGGAGAAGCTGGTTACCATCGACAACATCCAGAAGACGGTGGCGGAGTACTACAAGATCAAGCTGGCGGATCTGCTCTCCAAGCGTCGCTCCCGTTCCGTTGCCCGCCCGCGCCAGCTGGCGATGGCGCTGGCCAAGGAGCTGACCAACCACAGCTTGCCTGAGATAGGGGATGCCTTTGGTGGCCGTGACCACACCACGGTTCTTCATGCCTGCCGCAAGATCGAGCAGCTGAAGGAAGAGAGTCACGACATCAAGGAAGATTATTCCAACCTGATCCGTACCCTTTCTTCCTGATAACGGAACGGAGTGCACAGATGCAGATTGCATGTTCCAGCCTGATCCGAATCCTTTCCTCCCAATAACAACGGAGAGCACAGATGCAGCTCGAAATTAGCCGTGAGGCCCTGTTACGTCCCCTGCAACTGGTGTCCGGTGCCCTGGGTGGCCGGCCGACCCTGCCCATCCTCGGCAACGTCCTGCTCGATGTCAGCAATGGCCTGCTGTCGCTGACCGGGACCGATCTCGAGGTGGAGATGATCGGACAGGTCTATCTCAACAGCGACAGCCAGGATGGCCGCACCACTGTGCCGGCGCGCAAGTTGCTGGACATCTGTCGCGGTCTGCCGGAGGGGGCGGAGATCCGCCTCAGCACCGAGGGAGAGCGCCTCATCATCCGTTCCGGTCGCTCCCGTTTCAACCTGTCGACCCTGCCGGCGACCGAATACCCGAACATCGAGGATTGGGAATCCGTGCTCGAGTTCGACATCAGCCAGCTGGAGCTGAAAAAACTCATCGACGCGACCCAGTTCTCCATGGCGAGCCAGGACGTGCGCTACTACCTGAACGGCATGCTGTTCGAGAGCGAAGGACACGGCCTGCGTACCGTGGCGACGGACGGTCACCGGCTGGCCACCTGCCGCCGCGAGGTGGTGGGGGAATCGTTGCCCGATCATCAGGTCATCCTGCCGCGCAAAGGGGTGCTGGAGCTGGTGCGCCTGCTGGAAGCGGAAGACAAGCCGGTACGGCTGCAAGTGGGCCGCAGCAACCTGCGCGCCGCCCTGGATGGCTTCATCTTCACCTCCAAGCTGGTGGATGGCCGTTTCCCGGACTGGCGCCGCGTCATCCCGAGAGGGAGCGACAAGGCCCTGATCGCCGGTCGCGAGGATCTGCGCCAGGCCTTTGCTCGTGCCGCCATCCTCTCCAACGAGAAATTCCGTGGGGTGCGTCTCAATCTGCAGGAAAACCTGCTGCGCATCACCGCCAACAACCCGGAACAGGAAGAAGCCGAAGAGCTGCTTGACGTACAATACGCCGCTGGCGAGATGGAGATCGGCTTCAACGTCTCCTATGTGCTGGACGTGTTGAATACGTTAAAATGTGACCAAATCCGGATCAGCCTGAGCGATTCCATCAGCAGCGCCATTATTGAGGATTTTGAGAACCAAGATGCCCAGTACGTGGTGATGCCGATGCGGATCTAGTCGTGTCCCTGGTCAAACTCCAGCTCAGCGACTTTCGCAACATTCAGCACGCCAGTCTCGCGCTGTCTCCCGGCCTCAATATCCTGGTCGGGAGCAACGGCAGCGGCAAGACCAGCGTGCTGGAAGCCATTCATTACCTTGGTCTCGGCCGCTCGTTTCGTACCCATTTGACCGGGCGGGTCATCCGCCAGGGCGAGCGGGCCTTTACCCTGTTTGCCCAGTGCGAGCTGGAGGGGCGTCAGGTGCCCATCGGGCTTGCCAAGGACAAGGGGGGCGAAACCCAGCTCAAGATCGCCGGTGCCCAGGCCCAGCGCCTCGCCGATCTGGCGGAGCTGTTGCCGGTACAGTTGATCCACCCCGATGGTTTCAGCCTGCTGACCGGTGGGCCCCAGGCTCGCCGGGCCTGGCTCGACTGGGGTGTTTTCCATCAGGAGCCGACCTTCTTCTCCCTCTGGGGGCGGGTGCGTCGGCTGCTGAAGCAGCGCAATGCCTTGCTGCGCCAGAACACCCAGTATCGTCAACTGGCGTTCTGGGATCAGGAGCTGGTGCGACTGGGCGGCGAGCTGGCGGGGTTTCGCGCCAGTTATTGTCAGGCCATTACACCCCTGATCAAGGAGATGACGGCAGATTTTCTGCCGGAGTTCGATATCAGTCTTGGATTCTATCGAGGCTGGGAAAAAGACACTCCCCTCGACGCATTGCTGGAGGCGGGGTTCGAACGGGATCGTTCGCTGGGGTACACTGGGGTCGGTCCGCAGAAGGCGGACGTGCGGCTCAAGGCGAACGGCGTCCCCGCGCAGGATATTTTGTCCAGGGGTCAGCTGAAGTTGCTGGTCTGTGCCATGCGGCTGGCCCAAGGGCTCTATTTGAATCAACATAGCAGCCGCGGCTGTATTTTTTTAATTGATGATTTTGCCTCTGAACTGGATGTCGACAAACGTCGTCTGCTGGCCGCAAGGCTGAAGCAGTGCGCGTCCCAGGTGTTCATCACCGCCATCGATACCGGTCAGCTCGCAGACATGATGGATGCGAGTGACTGCAAGCTGTTCCAAGTGGAACAAGGCAAGATCTCCGAAACGTTAGAGAAGGCAGAGAGTAAGCTATGAGTGAAAATACTTACGACTCCTCGAATATCAAGGTGCTCAAGGGCCTGGATGCGGTCCGCAAGCGCCCGGGGATGTATATCGGCGATACGGACGATGGATCGGGCCTGCACCACATGGTGTTCGAGGTCGTCGACAACTCCATCGACGAGGCTCTGGCTGGCTACTGCTCCGATATCCAGGTCAAGATCCATTCCGACGGCTCCGTCTCCGTGCGCGACAACGGTCGCGGTATTCCGGTGGACATCCACCCGGAAGAGGGTCGTTCGGCCGCTGAAGTCATCATGACCGTGCTGCACGCCGGCGGCAAATTCGATGACAACTCCTACAAGGTGTCCGGCGGTCTGCACGGTGTGGGCGTTTCCGTGGTGAACGCGCTTTCCGACAAGCTGCTGCTGACCATCCGCCGCAACGGTCATGTCTACGAGCAGACCTATCACCTGGGCGAGCCGCAGGCACCCCTCAAGCAGATTGGTGACAGCACCGGCACCGGGACCGAAGTTCGCTTCTGGCCGAGCCCGACCATCTTCAGCGACACCCTGTTCCACTACGAGATCCTGGCCAAGCGTCTGCGCGAGCTCTCCTTCCTCAACTCCGGCGTCTCCATCCGTCTGATGGACGAGCGTGATGGCCGCGAGGCGCACTTCTGCTACGAGGGGGGCATCAAGGCCTTCGTCGAGTACCTGAACCAGAACAAGACCCCGATCCACCCCAAGGTGTTCCACTTCACCACAGAGCAGGACGGAATCGGTGTCGAAGTCGCCATGCAGTGGAACGACGCCTATCAGGAAGGGGTCTACTGCTTCACCAACAACATTCCGCAGCGGGATGGCGGTACCCACCTGGTGGGCTTCCGTACCGCGCTGACCCGGACGCTGAACAACTACATGGACAAGGAGGACTACAGCAAGAAGGCCAAGTCCGCCGCCAGTGGTGACGACGTCCGTGAAGGTCTGATTGCCGTTATCTCCGTCAAGGTGCCTGACCCTAAGTTCTCCTCCCAGACCAAGGACAAGCTGGTCTCGTCCGAAGTGAAGACCGCCGTGGAACAGGCGATGGGCGAGAAGCTGGCAGACTTCCTGCTGGAGAACCCGGGCGATGCCAAGATCGTGGTCAACAAGATCATCGATGCGGCCCGTGCCCGCGAAGCGGCCCGCAAGGCCCGCGAACTGACCCGCCGCAAGGGCGCGCTGGATATCGCCGGTCTGCCCGGCAAGCTGGCGGACTGTCAGGAGAAAGACCCGGCGCTCTCCGAACTCTACATCGTGGAAGGGGACTCTGCTGGCGGCTCCGCCAAGCAGGGTCGCAACCGGAAGAACCAGGCCATCCTGCCCCTCAAGGGTAAAATCCTGAACGTGGAGAAGGCCCGTTTCGACAAGATGATCTCCTCCCAGGAGGTGGGTACCCTGATCACCGCTCTGGGCTGTGGCATCGGTCGCGACGAGTACAACCCGGACAAGCTGCGCTACCACAACATCATCATCATGACCGATGCGGACGTCGATGGTGCGCACATCCGTACCCTGCTGCTGACCTTCTTCTATCGTCAGATGCCGGAAATCATCGAGCGTGGCTATGTCTTCATCGCCCAGCCGCCGCTCTACAAGGTGAAGAAGGGCAAACAGGAGCAGTACCTGAAAGACGAAGACGCATTGTTGCAGTACCAGACCGCCATGGCGCTGGACGGTGCGACCCTGCACGTCAACGAGTCTGCCCCGGCCATCGGTGGCGAGGCGCTGGAGCGTCTGGTCAACCAGCATCGCGCCGTGACTCACCTCATCACCCGCATGTCCCGCCGCGCGCCGGAAGCCGTGCTGACCCAGCTGATCTATCAGCCTGAGTTGAACGAAACTCTGCTGGCCAGCGAGAGCGATCTGCAGACCTGGTGCCAGAGCATGGAAGCCGTGCTCAACGAGAGCAACCACGGTATCCAGTACCAGATGCAGGTACGCCGCGACGAGGAGCGCAGCCTGTTCGTGCCCCACGCCGTGGTACGCCAGCACGGGGTCGACCGCGAATACCCGCTGAGCTATGACTTCCTGCAATCCTCCGAGTACCGTCAGCTGGTCTCCCTGGGCAAGGAGATCGCCAACCTGATCGAGGAAGGCGGTTACATCAAGCGTGGCGAGAAGGTGAAGCCGGTCGCCAGCTTCGTTGAAGCGGTCGAGTGGCTGATGGGCGAAGGCAAGCGTGGCATCTACATCCAGCGCTATAAAGGGCTGGGCGAGATGAACCCGGAGCAGCTGTGGGAAACCACCATGGATCCGGAAGCCCGTCGCATGCTGCGTGTCACCATCGACGACGCGGTCGGCGCAGACCAGCTCTTCTCCACCCTGATGGGTGACGCCGTAGAGCCCCGTCGCGACTTCATCGAGACCAACGCCCTGCGGGTTGCCAACCTCGACGTCTAATCAGACGGTCCGACAACCATCAAAAGCCGCTCCTCGTGAGCGGCTTTTTGTTTTCTGGGGCAAGGAAGAGGGCGCGTTCCACGTGAAACATGAGGGACCTAGACTCTGTCACCACGAAAGGTGCGGCGCCACTCCCGCGGCGACACCCCGAAGCGGGCGCGAAAGTGCTTGCGCAATATGGTGGCGGACCCGAGCCCCACCAGTTCGGCGATGCGTTCCACGGTGTGGGAGCTGGACTCCAGCAGCGTCTGGCTGCAGCGCAGGCGCTCCGCCATCAGCCACTCCCCGAGGGAGAGACCGGTGGCGAGCTGGAAGCGGCGGCTAAAGGTGCGTAGGCTCATCATGCAATGTTCCGCCAGGCTGTCCAGGGTGTGGGGCGCGGCCAGGTGCAGGCGCAGGTGATCGAACAGCTGGTTGATCCTGGCATCCCGGGTGGAGGCGGGTACCGGCTGCTCGATGAACTGGGCCTGGCCACCCTCCCGGTGGGGAGGCACCACCAGCCGCCTGGCCAGCTTGTTGGCAATCTGGCTGCCGTGATGCTGGCGAACCAGATAGAGGCAGCAGTCCAGGCTGGCGGCGGTGCCAGCCGAGGTGATGAGTCCGTCGTCGTCGACGTAGAGGGCATTGGTATCGAGCCGCACCCGGGGGAAGCGCTGGACGAACTCCTGTTCAAATTCCCAATGGGTGGCGGCACCGCGCCCGTCCAGCAGGCCGGCATAGGCCAGCACATAGGTGCCGAGACAGAGCCCCACGATCTGGGCTCCCCTGATCCGGGCGGCAACCAGGGCATCGAGCAAGGGTTGGGCGGGGCGCTCGGCCGGATCGCGCCAGAAGGGGATGATGATGATATCCGCCTCCAGCAGGCCCTCCAGGCCATAGTCGGCCTCCATGCGAAAGCCCTGGGAGGAGGCGGGTTGCCGCGTGTCATCCCCGGCGCAGAGTCTCAGCTCGAACAACGACTGGCCCGGCATCATCTTGTCGCCAAAGATGAGGCAGGGCACCGAGCAGTGAAAGGGGCTGAAGCGATCGAAGGTGATGACGGCGACGATAAGGGGACGGGGCATGGTGGCAGACTCCTTTGCACTCGGATCCCCATCATACGGGGCAGCAACAGAAAGCCGAAGAGCCATGTGGTGCCCGGCCTCTCGCTCAGAGCACCATGGTGTCGCCATCCTCGGGCACCCGTACCCGGGCGGCCATCCCCTGGCTGTCCAGGTAGTCGCGCAGCTCCCGCCGGGACAGCAGGGCATGATTGACCGCCTCCATGTGGCTGGCGATCAGGGTGGCCTGCGGGGCGGCCTGATAGACGGCGGCCACATCCTCCTTGCCCATGATGATGGCGCCCAGACCCGTCACCTGGGCATCGCCGCAGTTGAGGACGACGACCTCGGGTTGGTGCCGGTGCAGCGCTTGTTCAACCTGGGCATTCCAGACGGTGTCGCCGGCCAGATAGAGGGTCTTTTCGGCGGGATGGGAGAAGACCACTCCGCTGACCTCGCCAAGGCGATCCCCCAGCAGGGCCATGATGGTATCGCTGCCGTGCCGGCCTTCCGTCTGTTGCAGGCGGATGCCGGCGAACTCGCCGACCTCGCCCAGCAGGCGCACATCCTCGAAGCCGCATCTCCTCATGGTGTCGGCATCTTTCTGATGCTGCACGAACAGGGGAAGGTGCCTGGGGATCTTCGCTTTCGCGACATCGTCCCAGTGATCCAGATGGTCATGGGTGACAATCACCGCATCCACCTCCAGCAGGGTCGCCATGGGCAGCGGCAGCTCGACCAGGGGGTTGCGAAGATGGCTGTTGGCCATGCCTTCGAAGCCGGGATAGCTCCCCTTGGGGGCCAGCATGGGGTCGATGAGGAAGCGGGTTCCTGCGTAGTGGATGAGCAGGGTGGCGTTGCGAACCTGGGTAATCTTCATGGCGTGCTCCAGTTTCTCGTTGGGGACACGGCCAGTATGGAGGGATGAGGGACGGATCATGAGTGGCCCGCAGGCCTATTATCGATCTAATCGGGCCATTCTTGATGGCCTGCATTTCTTTTGTTTTTACCCCTTGAAAGCCAAATGCTGGCCCCTATATAGATAACAAGGCCGGAACGCTCGACAGAGGTTTCGACCAGGCGCCCGTCCATCAGGAGGGCAAACAATCCGTTATCGCTCACAAGAGGGTAATACTATGCGTTCTATCGACTTTTCTCCGCTCTATCGTTCTGCCATCGGCTTCGATCGTCTGGCCACTCTCATCGAATCTGCGGCCAGCAATGGCAATGCCGGCTATCCCCCCTACAACATCGAGCAGCTGGGTGACAGCGACTACCGCATCAGCATGGCGGTGGCGGGCTTTACCCAGGAAGAGCTGGAGCTGAGCTTCCAGGAAAATCTGCTGACGGTGAAGGGCAGCAAGCAGGCCGATACCGAGCGCAACTACCTCTACCAAGGCATTGCTGAACGCGGCTTCGAGCGTCGCTTCCAGCTGGCCGACTATGTGCGGGTGAAGGGGGCCGACCTCAAGAACGGTTTGCTGCACATCGACCTGGTGCGCGAAGTGCCCGAGGCGATGAAGCCCCGCAAGATCGAGATCAACGGCTGACAGCCTGACCTCGTTGCATTGCTGATGTTTCCCGGGTGCCGATGGCGGGCCCGTGGAGAGTAAACCCTGTTGCTTTATAGAAGGATAGGATCATGCGTAACCTCGATTTTTCTCATCTCTATTCCAATGCCGTCGGCTTCGAGCGGATGGCCCGCGAGCTGGAAGGCCTGTTCGATCAGAAGACCTCGGCCTACCCCCCGTACAACATTGAAAAGGGGGATCACGACAGCTACCTCATCACGGTTGCCGTGGCCGGTTTCGATCGCAATGAGCTGGAGCTGGAGACCGAAAACGGTACCCTCAAGGTGAAGGGGCGCAAGGTCGCCACCATGGGCGAGCGCCAGTTCCTCCATCAGGGGATCGCCGAGCGGGACTTCGAGCTCGCCTTCAAGCTGAGCCAGCACGTGGAAGTGCAGGGGGCCAGGCTGGAGCACGGTCTGCTGACCATAGAGCTGGCCCGGGAGCTGCCGGAAGCGCTCAAGCCCCGCGCCATCCCCATCGGCAAACCCGATCAGCTGACACTGCCCGGTTAAACAACATCGCTGACCACCTGATAGAAAAGAGGCCTGCATCTGCAGGCCTCTTTTTTTCATGCCGAAGGGGGAATCAACCGGCGTAGAGGGCGTTGATCTCGTCGGCCAGGATGGCGATGCCACGACGCACCAGATCTTCGCTCTGGGCATAGTTGAGGCGGATGCACTCCTGGCTGTGGCGCCACTCGGGGTCGTCGATGCCGGGGAAGAAGTAGTGGCCGGGCACGATCAGCAGGTTCTTCGCCTTCAGTCGCTCATACAGCTCCTGGCAGTGGATCGGCAGGTCTTCGAACCAGAGCCAGAGGAAGAGGGCACCCTCCGGCTTGTGGATGTGGAAGCGCGGATCCGGAATGGCCTCGCGCAGCAGCTGGACCGCGAAGGTGGCTTTCTGCTGGTAGAAGGGTTTCACCACCTGTTCGCTCAGGGTGATGATGTCACCGCTCTCGATCATCGGAATGGTGATGGCCGGACCCAGGCTGCCCGGCGCCAGATTGATGATGCCGCTCAGGTTGGTGATAGCCCGGATGATCTTCTCGTCGGCGATGACGATGCCGCAACGGGTGCCCGGCAGGCCGAGCTTGGAGAGGCTCATGCAGAGGATGGTGTTGGCGTTCCAGAACGGCTTGGCGTCGCTGAAGATGATGCCGGGGAAGGGCACGCCGTAGGCATTGTCGATGAGCAGCGGGATCCCCTTGTCACGGGCAATCTGATCGAGGTGCTCGATCTCCTCGTCGGTGAGCACGTTGCCGGTGGGGTTGGTCGGCCGGGAGACACAGATCACCCCGATGTCGTCGCCCACCTGCAGGCTCTCGAAATCCACGTGGTATTTGAACTGGCCGTCGGGCAGCTTCTCGATGGCGGGCTTGTAGGTGACGAAATGATCGTCCGAGAGGGCCGAGTCGGCATAGCCGATGTATTCGGGGGCCAGGGGGAACAGCACCTTCTTCTTGCGACCGTCGGCGAACTCGCCGGCCAGCAGATTGAACAGATAGAAGAAGGCGTTCTGGCTGCCGTTGGTCAGGGCGATGTTGCGGGCGGAGATTTCCCAGCCCAGCTCCTTGCTGAGCAGGGCGGCCAGCGCCTTGGTGAACCTGTCCTTGCCCTGGGGGCCATCGTAGTTGGCCATGGCCTTGATCAGTTCGCCGTTGTCGAGCAGGGTATTGGCCTCGGCCTGAAAGCGTTCCAGCATGGCGGGGATGGGGGCCGGATTGCCGCCTCCCAGCATGATGACGTCGGGATTCAGCAGCCCTTGATTGAGGTCGTCCATGAGTTGGGTAATACCGGCGTGGCGAGTGAACTTCTCGCCGAACAAGGAGAATTCCATTCGGTGGCAAATCCAGAGTCAGTTAAGGGGGGAGCTAGCACCATAGCTCACTTCAAAAGCGGGTGTCGATCAAAAAAACGGGGCGTTTCACGTGGAACAGGGTTGCCATGATGGAGGTGGTAAAAAAAACCATTTATAGGTTTTAAAATAACCAACATTCGATTCAGGAAGGGGGGTGGCAGCATCAAAAAATTATTTATATCAATAAAATCATGCTGTTATAAATCTGGCACAACTATTGGAATAGCTATCTGGTCATCTCAACCACACCGGAGCACGCCAGATGAAGATCCTGATCGCTACCCTGATTGCCAGCAGCCTGAGCCTGAATGCCATGGCCGCCGAGAACCCCAGACCCGAGCTGGACAGCGCCGCCCTGCAGCAGGAGATGCTGGCCTTGCAGCAGCAGGCCTCCCATGACGTGGTGGCAGAGGCCATCCACAACCTCAAGCCGCTGGCCCTGGAGACTCTGGTGGTGGAGGCGAGTTCGGCCGATGCGACTCACCCCGAGAGTTGAGGTAGCGCAAGGGGGTCTGCCCCGTGTGCTGCCTGAAGAAGGCGATGAAGGCGCTGTCGCTGGCGAACTCCAGCGCAGCGGCCACCCGGCTGATGGGCTCGGCTTCGGCCAGCAGTTCCATGGCCCGCAGCAGTCGCCACTGCTGGCGCCAGGCCTGGTAGCTCATACCGGTCTCCCGCATGAAGATGCGGCCTATGGTCTTGTCACTGGCACCCACCCGCTCGGCCAGCCGGTTGAGCCGATCGGGCAGGGTGTCACCCCGCTTTATCTCCTGCAGCCAGCCGATCAGACGCCCGTCTGACGGCAGCGGCAACTGCCAGGATTCCCGCGGCGCTTGCGCCAGCTCTTCTTTCAATAATGCCAGTGTGCAGGTTTGCTCTGCTTCCGGCTTGTCCCAGGGCCAGAGCGCCATCCGCTCGATGATCTCCCGCAGCAGCGGGTTGACGGCCAGCACCGCCATCTCGTTTGGCAACGCGGGCTCCGGCTGGAAGTAGAGGGAGCGATAGGCCACAACTCCGCGCATCAACACCCGGTGGGGCAGACCCGCTGGCAACCAGGCCGCTCGCGTCGGCGGCAGCAGGCAGACCTGATCGTCCAGCTCTATGGTCATGCAGCCTGCCTGGGCGAACAGCAGCTGGTGGCGCTGGTGCTGATGGCGGCCGGAGTCGTGCCAGCCGAGGGCGGCGGCAATACCGATGGCGCTGCCGTCGTGCTGGTCCGGATCAAAGGGGTGATCGGGAAGAATAAAGGCCATGTGTCCGATTCTTGCTGTTTATAGTCCGCTTTATTGTAATCGGACATGTTATCCCTCTCTAGAATGGCGACCTCTTGTGAAGGAGGTGTGTCATGAACAACAGGTTGCCACCGCGCTGGCTGGTGGTCGGATTGATGATGTTTCCCCAGATAGTGGAGACCATCTACAGCCCGGTGCTGACCCATATCGCCACGGAGTTTCGGGTGAGCGAGGGGCAGGCGTCCCAGACCCTGTCGGTCTATTTTCTGGCGTTTGCGGCGGGCGTGGTCTGCTGGGGCTGGTTGTGCGATCTCATCGGGCGGCGTCCCGCCATGCTGGCGGGGCTGCTGACCTATGGCGCCGGCACCCTGCTGGCGTTGCTGGCCACTCAATTTGAAACCCTGCTGCTGGCCCGGGTCATCGCGGCCTTCGGCGCCGCCGTGGGTTCCGTGGTGACCCAGACCATGCTGCGCGACAGCTATCAGGGCAGCGATCTGGCGCGGGTCTTTTCGGTGATGGGCATCGCGCTCTCCCTGAGTCCTGTGCTGGGGCTGGTGAGCGGCGGCCAGCTGGCGAGCGGGTTCGGCTATCTGGGGGTATTCAGCGCCCTGCTGGTGTTGGCAGTCGGATTGCTGCTGGTCACTTGCTGGCAACTGCCGGAAACCCGGCCGGCCATCACCCAGCGGGTGGCACTCTGGCCGCTGGCACAACGGATGGCGCGTGATGCAGCCTTGTGGCGCAGCGCCGCACTGGTAGCGCTGTTCAACACCATGCTGTTTGGCTACTACAGCCTGGCTCCGTTTGTGTTTGCCGGGCTGGGGTTGAGTGCGGGCGAGTTCGGTTACTCCGGCATCGTGCTGGCGCTGGCGACCCTGGTGGGCAGCCTGCTCAACAAGCGTCTGCTGGGCCGTGGCTGGTCGCCTGCCTCGCTGATCCGGCTCGCCGCCGTTCTGGCGCTGGGGTCCGGCTGGCTGGTGTGGGCCAGTCAGGCATCGCTCTGGTTTCTGCTGCCCATGACGGGAGTGGTGATCGCGTTCGGGCTGGCTATCCCTAATGTGCTGAGCCAGGCACTGCTGGCCTATCGGGAGGTGGCGGGCAGTGCCGGGGCCCTGTTCGGGCTCGGTTACTACCTGCTGCTCAGCCTGGGGTTGGCGGTTGCAGCCAGCTTGCAGGATCTCGGGCTGCTGCTCGGGGGATGCGGTCTGCTGGCACTGTGTTGTTGCTGGCGTCGTTCCACGTGAAACATCAGGTGCCAATAAAACGGTAGCCGATGCCGGCTTCAGTTTCGATCAGGGTGGGTTGCTGGGAATGTTGCCGCCCAGCTTCTTGCTGCAACATCAGCTGCCGATAAAACGGTAGCCGATTCCGGATTCGGTCTCGATCAGCGTGGGTTGCTGGGGGTTATCTCCCAGCTTCTTGCGCAGGCTGGCGATGACGATGCGCAGGTAGTGGGTATCTTCCTTGTGGCTTGGCCCCCAGATGTCGATGAGCAGCTGGGTCTGTTGCACCAGCTTGCCGGGGTGGCACACCAGCGCCTGCAACAGGGCGAACTCCTTGCGGGAGAGGGGGATCTCCTCGCCCTGCAGAGTGACTTTGTGGCTGCTGCTGTCCAGGGTCAGGCCACAGTGGGGGAAGTGGCGACACTCGCCGCTGGTGGCACCGACGCGCTGGCGCAGCAGCACCCGGATACGGGCCATCATCTCCCCGACGCCGAACGGCTTGCTCATGTAGTCGTTGGCCCCCGCATCCAGCAGCCGCACCTTCTCCTGCTCCGAGTCCCGCGCCGAGAGCACCAGCACGGGATTGGCGTGGTGCTCGCGGATGGCGTGCAGGATTTGCATGCCATCGCCGTCCGGCAGGCCCAGATCCAGGATCACCAGGTCGGGGTTGAGGTGGCGATACTGCGCCATCCCCTCGGTGACGCCGACCGCCTCGCTCACCTGATGTCCCTCGGCGATCAGGCTGATCCGCAAAAAACGGCGGATGGCCGCCTCGTCGTCGATGACCAGTATGTGAGCCATTCAGCCTCCCGTTTGCTGATTGAAAAGGGCGTCGACCATCAGGCCGCCGGTGCGTTGAGGGCCAGCGGCAGGGAGATGCGCATGCAGGTGCCGTTGCCGTTGGGGCCGGCGAATGCCCAGATGCGGCCGCCGTGGACCTCTATCATAGCGCGGGAAATGGCGAGGCCAAGCCCGGTGCCGCGGCTGCCGCAGTCGCCGACCGGCTGGGTGTAGAACAGATTGAAGATCTTGTCCCTATCCGACTCGGCGATGCCGACCCCGATATCGATGATGTCGATGATGAGGTCGGGATCCGCCAGCATCACCTTGAACTCGATGGGGGTGCCGGCCGGTGAGTAGCGGGAGGCGTTGTCGAGGATGTTGACCAGCACCTGCTCGATCAGGGCGCCGTGCACATAGAGCCGGGGGATCTGCTGATCGAAGTGCACCAGCAGCTTGTGCTGGCGCCAGGAGGAGTCGAGCCGGCGGCGGGCGCTCTCCACCAGGTCCGCCAGGTCGACCCAGTCCCGTTTCAACTGGAAGTCCGGTGAACCGATGCGGGTCATGTCCAGTAGGTTTTGCACATAGCCGTGCAGGCGGCGCGCCTCGTCCTGCACCGAGTGCAGCAGTTCGATGCGGTCCTCCGCACTTATCCGGTCCCCGTATTCCAGCAGGGTGCTGCCGGCCCCCATGATGGTGGCGAGCGGCGTCTTCAGGTCGTGGGAGACCGAGGAGAGCAGGGCGGCGCGCATCCGGTCGGTCTCCGCCTGCAACTGGCTGTCCGCCAGCCGCTCGTTGAGATCGATCCGCGCCAGGGCGGCGCGGATATCGGTGAGCAGGGCCTGCAGCTGGTGCTCGGCGGCGGAGGTGAGCGGGCTGGCCAGCCGGATGCCCAGCACCAGGTCATCGCCGAGGTGATGATACT
The DNA here is from genome assembly GCF_022869435.1 of Aeromonas sp. LsrichE-8G. Classification (NCBI taxonomy): domain Bacteria; kingdom Pseudomonadati; phylum Pseudomonadota; class Gammaproteobacteria; order Aeromonadales; family Aeromonadaceae; genus Aeromonas; species Aeromonas sp. LsrichE-8G. The sequence continues at coordinate 25,255 of NZ_JALIHH010000002.1, read as the reverse complement.
GAGCCTCGGCGGCGTTGAGGGTGGCGGTATGGGCACCAGCGCTCTGCTTCTGGGCCAGGCACCAGTCAATGGCGGCCTTGTCGGTCTGGCCCGGCCCGGTCTGGGTGTCACCGGTCCGGTACTGGTAATCCCCATCGAGCGCGAACACGGGCTGCCCAAGGGCGAGGGCGATGGCCTGGGTTCCCTGTCTCAGCACGTCCACCGGGCTGCTGGCGGTGGCCAGCCCCTGGCTCAGGGAGAGCAGGGCGTTACCGAGCTGCTGGGTCTCGCGCAGACTGACCAGTTGCTGACGCTGGCGGGAGGCGAGGCGCCCGGCCGCGATGCCGACGATGAGCAGCACGAACAGGGTGAGCAGGTCGCTGTGGCTGGCCACGCTCAGGGAGAAGTAGGGGAAGGTGAACAGCAGATTGTGGCCGACGAAGCCCAGCACGGCGGCCAGGATGGCGGGGACCAGGCTGGTGGTGAGCGCGGTGGCCAGCACCCCCAGCACGAACAGCATGGGCAGGGAGGCGGGGGGCAGCCAGTGGGAGAGGGCCCAGACCGCGGCCGAGGTCCCCCCCATGATGGCCACCGCGAGCAGGCTCTGGCGAAGCTCACCCGGGCCTGCCGTAGGTAGGGTCAGGCCGGGCTTGCGCTTCTCGGTATCCACCAGCGTGATCTCGAATCCCTGCGCCTGTTTGAGCAGGTGCTGTACCAGGGATCGACGCCAGGGCGGGTTGCGGGATTTGCCGAGCAGCAATTGGGATACCTGCTGCTGTTCGGCGGTTTCCAGCAGGGCATCGGCCACGGCCGGGCTGGAGAGGGTCAGCACCCTGGCCCCCAGTTGGGAGGCGAGGGCCAGCGCCTGCTCCAGCTCGGGGGAGCGTTGCCCCTTGCTGTCGATGTGCACCACCAGCCAGGGCAGTTGCCTGCGCTGGGCGAAGCGGTGGCCGTAACGCACCAGAGCGGCGCCGTGCTCATCCCCGATGCAGACCATCAGTTTGCCCCGCAGCGGCAGTGTGGTCTTGCCGGCGGCCTGCCACTGCAACTGCAGATCCCCCTCCACGTGGCTGGCGGCGGTCTGCATTGCCAGCTCCCGCAGGGCGGTCAGGTTGTTGAGGGAGAAGAAGGACTGCAGGGCGGCCTTGGCCTGGTGGGGCACATAGACCTTGCCCTCCTTGAGGCGGCCGAGCAGCTCCTTGGGGGGGAGGTCGATCAGCACCAGGCTGTCGGCCTCCAGCAGCACCTGATCCGGCAGGGTCTCCTTGACCCTGACCCCGGTCAGCTGCCACACCAGATCGTTGAGGCTCTCCAGATGCTGCACGTTGAGGGTGGTGTAGACGTCGATGCCGGCGCCCAGCAACTCCTCCACATCCTGCCAGCGCTTCTCGTGGCGGCTGCCGGGGGCGTTGCTGTGGGCCAGCTCGTCCACCACGGCGATGGCGGGTTTTCGCGCCAGCAGACCGTCCAGATCCATCTCCTCCAGTCGCTGCTGGCGGTGCAGGTGAAGCTTGCGCGGCTGGATGGCGAGCTTGTCGAGCAGGGCCAGGGTCTCCTGGCGGCCGTGGGTCTCCACCACCCCGATCAGGATGTCGACTCCCTCCCTGGCCTGCTCCCGCACCGCTTGCAGCATGGCGTAGGTCTTGCCGACGCCGGGGGCCGCGCCGAGAAACACCTTCAGCTTGCCCCTGTGCTCCTGCTCCAGGCTCGCCAGCAGGGCGTCCGCCCTCACTTCATCACGCATCCCCGTGCTCCCGTTGCATCGGCCGAACTGCGGCCGTGACCTCATTGCTCATGCTTGTCCCCGTTGTCGAAAGGGAGCCTTCCCGAACGGCAAGGAGCGCCCTCAGGCGCCCTTTTGATGATCGAGTTGCAGGTTCAACTGGAGAATGTTGACCACCTGCGGGCCAAGGATACCAGCTTGTGCCGCCGACTTGACCTGCTCCGTCAACTGAACGGGATCCAGCCCCCGTTGCCCGGCGACCCTATCCACCTGGGCCAGCGCTGCATCGAGGGGCAGATGGGGATCGAGGCCGGAGGCGGAGCGGGTCAGCAGGGCGGGGACCCTGGCTTCCGGCTGCGCCCTGACCGCAGCTGCGGCAAACTCGGCCCGAAGGGGCGAGCTCATCCCCAGGTTGCTTCCGCCGCCACCTATGGTGGCGAAATCGCTGGCGGAGGGGCGGGAGTGGAAGTAGTCGGCCCGCTCGAACTTCTGTGCCAGCAGGGCGCTGCCGACCACCTGCTGTTTGGCGTTGGTGAGCAGGCTGCCGTTGGCCTGCCAGGGGAAGAGCAGCTGGGCCAGCCCGGTGACGACCAGCGGATACGCTACCCCCAGCAGCAGGGTCAGGGTCAGCAGGGTTCTGATTGCTATCATGATTTTTTGCTCCAAAAGATTGATGGGGTACAAGCCAGGCCTGCACCCCGCTATGTAGTCACACCAGTCCCAGGCCGGTGATGACCAGGTCGATCAGCTTGATACCTATGAAAGGCACTATCAGGCCGCCGACGCCGTAGATCAGCAGGTTGCGGCGCAGCAGGCTGGCGGCCGAGCCCTGCAGGCTCACCCCGCGCAGGGCCAGCGGCACCAGCGCGACGATGATCAGGGCGTTGAAGATGATGGCCGACAGGATGGCGCTCTCCGGGCTGCCCAGCTGCATCAGGTTCAGCACCCCCAACTGCGGATAGGCGGCGATAAACAGGGCCGGCAGGATGGCAAAGTACTTGGCCACGTCGTTGGCGATGGAGAAGGTGGTCAGGGCGCCGCGGGTCACCAGCAGCTGCTTGCCCACCAGCACCACGTCCAGCAGCTTGGTGGGGTTGGAGTCGAGATCCACCAGATTGCCCGCCTCCTTGGCGGCCTGGGTCCCCTCGTTCATGGCCAGGCCCACGTCGGCCTGGGCCAGCACTGGTGCGTCGTTGGCGCCGTCCCCGCACATGGCGACCAGCCGGCCGTCGGCCTGCTCCTGACGGATGTAGGCCAGCTTCTTCTCCGGCGTCGCTTCGGCGATGAAGTCGTCCACCCCGGCCTCGGCGGCGATGGCGGCGGCGGTCAGCGGGTTGTCACCGGTGATCATCACGGTGCGGATCCCCATGTGGCGCAGGATCTGGAAGCGGGCCTTGATGCCCGGCTTGATGATGTCCTTGAGGTACACCACCCCCAACAGCTTCTCGTGGGTGCAGACCAGCAGCGGGGTGCCGCCCTGGCGGGCGATGTTGTCCACCGATTTGAGGATGAGCTCCGGCACTGCCTTGCGATCGAGGGAGAGGTAGCGCAGCACAGCGTCCACCGCCCCCTTGCGATAGTGATGGCCATTGCGATCCAGCCCGCTCAGCCGGGTCTCGGCGCTGAAGGGGATGAGGATGTCGCTCTCCAGCTGGCTCGGTCTGGTGTGGCTCTTGCCCGCCAGGGTCAGGATGGATTTGCCCTCCGGCGTGTTGTCACCGAGCGAGGCCAGCATGGCGGCCTGGGCCAGCAGGGAGGGATCGACGCCGGGGGCCGGGATCAGCTCGTCCGCCATCCGGTTGCCGAAGGTGATGGTGCCGGTCTTGTCCAGCAGCAGGGTACGCACGTCGCCGGCGGCTTCCACCGCCCGGCCCGACTTGGCGATCACGTTGAGCTTCACCAGCCGGTCCATGCCGGCGATGCCGATGGCTGAGAGCAGACCGCCGATGGTGGTCGGGATCAGGGTGATGAACAGCGCCAGCAGATAGAGCCGGGGTACCTGGGTGCCGTTGTAGTCGAGGAACCAGGGCAGGGTGGCCACCACCAGCAGGAAGATCAGGGTCAGCCCCACCAGCAGGGCATCCAGCGCCATCTCGTTGGGGGTCTTTTGCCGCTTGGCTCCTTCCACCAGGGCAATCATGCGATCCAGCGTGCTTTCGCCCGGGTTGTTGCTGATGTGCACCCAGATCTGGTCGGAGACGACGGTGGTGTTGCCGGTCACGCCGCTGCGGTCGGTGCCCGACTCGCGGATGACGGGGGCGGATTCGCCGGTGATGGCCGCCTCGTTGACCGAGGCGATGCCGGCGACCACTTCGCCGTCGGCCGGGATCATCTCGCCGCTGCGCACCAGCACCAGATCGCCCTTGAGCAGGCTGGTGGCCGGTACCCACTCGCCCTTGTCATCCTGCGGGCTGGTGACTCGACGTGCCTTGAGCTGGCTCATGCCGGCCTTCAGGCTGTCGGCCCGCGCCTTGCCGCGCCCCTCGGCCAGGGTCTCGGCGAAGTTGGCAAACCAGAGGGTGAGCCAGAGCCAGGCGGTCAGCTGCCAGGCCAGCGATGGGGCAACGCCGGAGAGCGGCTGCCCCAGCAGCGACTCCAGGGTTGCCATCACGGCCGCCAGCCAGAGGGTGAACAGGATGGGGCTGCCAAACAGCGCCCTGGGGTTGAAGCGATAGAGGGCTTCCACCATGGCCTGCAGGATCTGTGATTTCTGTTTCTTGCCCTTCACCTGAATGGTGTCGGTGCTCATTGAAGCGGACTTGCTCATTGGAAAGCTCCCTGCATCGAATAGTTGGTCACGCAGATCAGTGGAGTGTGCAGCATCAGAAGGCACCTCCCAGCAGGCTCAGGTGCTCCGCCACCGGGCCCAGCGCCAGCACCGGCAGGAAGGAGAGACCCCCCATCAGCAGCACGGTGACGATCAGCAGGGTGATGAAGAGTGGGCCGCTGACGGGGAAGTCCCCTTCACTTCGCTCCTGACGAGGGGCGCGGGCCAGCTGGCCGGCGATGGCCAGCACGGGGATGATGTAGCCGAAGCGACCGAGCAGCATGGCCAGCCCGATGGCGATGCACTGCCAGCTGTCAGCGGCGGCAAAGCCGGCGAAGGCGGAGCCGTTGTTGCCGGCGGCCGAGGCGTAGGCATAGATCAGCCGTGACAGACCGTGGGGGCCATCGTGACCGATGACGGTGGCGGAGTCCGGCATCAGCAGGGTAATGCCGCCGACCACCAATACCCCGACCGGCATCACCAGCATGCTGGCGACCACCCACTTCATCTCGGTGATGCCGAGCCGCTTGCCGAGATAGGTCGGGGTGCGCCCCACCATCAGGCCGCACAGGAACACGGTGAGCAGCACGAACAGCATCATGCCCTAGATGCCGGCGCCGACGCCGCCGAACACCACTTCACCCAGCAGCATGTTGATCATGCCGACCATGCCGGCGAGCGGGGCGAAGCTGTCGTGCATGGCGTTGACCGAGCCGTTGGAGGCGGCGGTGGTGGCCACTTCCCAGATGCTGGAGAGCACGGGGCCGAAGCGGCTCTCCTTGCCTTCCCAGTTGCCGGCTTCGCTGGTGAGGTGGGCGAGGGCGGGATCCGGCTGCAGCTCCTGGCCGATGGCGAGGCAGAGCCCCAGTATCAGCATGATGGTCATGGCGATGAGGATGGCGCGGCTGTGGGCCAGATCCTTCACGTAGCGACCCAAGGTGCAGACCATGGCGGCGGCCAGGGTCAGCAGGGCGACCATCTCCAGCCAGTTGGAGAGGGCGGTGGGGTTCTCGAACGGATGGGCCGAGTTGATGCCGAAGAAGCCGCCGCCGTTGGAGCCGAGCTGCTTGATGGCGATCTGGGAGGCGGCCGGGCCGAGCGGCAGCAGCTGCTCCTGGCCTTCCAGTCCGTGGAACGGCAGGTAGGCAGACAGGCTCTGGGGCACCCCCTGCCAGACCAGCAGCAGCGTCAGGATCAGCGCCATCGGCAGCAGCACGTAGAGACAGAAACGCACCAGATCCTGCCAGAAGTTGCCGAGGTGGGTGGTCTGCTGGCGGGCGATGCCGCGAAACAGGGCGATGGCGACGGCGGCGCCGGTGGCGGCGGAGACGAAGTTCTGGGTGGTGAGCCCCACCATCTGGCTGAAGTAGGAGAGGCTGGCTTCGCCGGAGTAGGCCTGCCAGTTGGTGTTGGTCATGAAGCTGACCGCGGTGTTGAAGGCGAGTTGCCAGTTCAGCCCGGGCAGCTGTTGCGGGTTGAGGGGCAGCAACCCCTGTGCCAGCAGGATCAGAAACAGCAGGCCGAAGCCGGCGCCGTTGAAGGCCAGCAGGCTGAGGGCGTAGGACTTCCAGTCCTGCTCGCGCCCGTCCGTGCCGCAGCAGGCCAGGGTGGCGCGCTCAAGCGGGGCCAGCCAGCGACTCTTGCCTTCAAACACCCGATAGAGGTAGTTGCCAAGCAGAGGGGCCGGCAGCAGCACCAGCAGCACGAACGCGACGGGATAGATGATCTCTTGCCACATATGCGGTTCCTAGATTGGCCCCTTGAAGATCCAGACACTTCGCCCCTCTTAACTTAAGAGGTAGTCTTGGAACTATGTTCAGTACTAGTCGCAACGAGAAGATGGTCGAAGTATTAACAGGGGCTGAGCGCCGTCGACGCCGGACTCCGCAAGAAAAAATCGCCATCGTGCAGCAGACCTTTGAGCCCGGTATGACCGTCTCTCATGTCGCTCGCTTGCACGACGTCAACGCCAACCAGCTTTTCAAATGGCGTAAGCAATTCCAGGAAGGGTCTCTCACGGCGATCACCGCCGGTGAGGATGTTGTTCCAGCCTCAGAGTTGGCTGCTGCCATCAAGCAGATCCGAGAGCTCCAGCGTTTGCTCGGGAAGAAGACCATGGAGAACGAGATCCTTAAAGAAGCCGTGGAGTATGGTCGAGCAAAAAAATGGATAGCGCATGCGCCCTTGTTGCCAGGGGACGACGATTAAGGGCTGTGAGCCAGGCCCTTAATGTATCGCGTGCGCAGCTATCCGTTCGTGTTCATCGAAAACCGGGTTGGCAAGATGGTCGTCATCATCGCCAGCGTGATGATGCAGCCTTACTTGGCCGTATCATGGAGGCGATGGCAGAGCTTCCCTCCTATGGCTATCGCCGGGTTTGGGCGCTGTTACGGCGTCAGTCAGAGGCAACACGACAGCCTGTGGTAAACGCCAAGCGGGTATATCGCGTCATGCGCGATCATGGCCTGCTGCTGGAAAGAAAACCGGCGGCACCATTGGCCCAGCAGGCACATAAGGGGCGTGTTGCCGTCAAAGAGAGCAATCGACGTTGGTGCTCGGATGGCTTTGAATTTCGCTGTGATAACGGTGAAAAACTACGGGTCACGTTCGCCATGGACTGCTGCGATAGGGAAGCGTTGGACTGGGCTGCCAGTACCGGGGGTTACGACAGTGACACGGTGCAAGATGTCATGCTGAGGTCTGTCGAACGTCGCTTCGGGGATTCGTTGCCGGCATCACCGGTGGAATGGCTGACAGATAATGGTTCGGCATATCGAGCCCATGAGACCCGTGCGTTTGCACGAGAAATCGGGTTGGAGCCCAGAACGACTGCGGTGAGAAGCCCACAGAGCAACGGTATAGCGGAGAGCTTCGTGAAGACGATGAAGCGAGACTATATCGAGATGATGCCAAAACCGGATAGCCGAACAGCGGTAGGCAATTTGGCTATCGCGTTTGAGCATTATAACGAGCACCACCCGCACAGCGCCTTGGGATACCGTTCACCCCGGGAATATCTGCGCAGTCGGGTATCACAACCCTAAGCGGGAAAAAGTGTCTGGATCTATGGGGTCAAATCCAGTTCCTCACTCATGAGTGCGCGCGAGAGCGCGCAGCAGATAACCCGCGAGGGCGAGGACCAGCAGCAGATATAGCCAATTCATAACGACTCCGTTGAGGTAATTAGCGTCAGGGATCGATGCATATCCGTGTCGATCCCATAGGTCTTATTGACGCTGAAAGGGTATGTAAAACGGGCGTAAAGGCGCCATAAAGCCCGATTTGGCTGGCGTAAAATCGGCGTAAAGAAGGCGGGTTTTGCCGGCTGGTGGACGGGCAAGGCACAAAAAACCCGGCCTGGGCCGGGTTTGGGAGCAAGTTGCTGTGACCTTGATATACGGTTAGCGCATGGTGATAGCTACCTCTAGCAGATCTATGCAACAATGCACAACGATACCAATGTGACTACCAATTAATTCGTTGTTGGATGGAAGTAGTGTCAGGGTCGTATGTATTTCGACCATAACTACGTATTACTGCATTTACTTTTGTCGCTTCGCCAATGACTTCCCTGATTTTTTCAACTGCCTCGTCAGAGGCAATGACAAGCCATCCATTCGAACAAATATCATCCATTTTAGGTGGTTGTCGAGAAATAGGACCATCTTTCCAATAAATGCTTTCAACCATTACATCCCCTTTCTCATTGATCCAGCGAAACACTCCTTCATCAGAAATAGACCAACCTAGGAACAAACCAATAGATGGATTTAGTGCTAACCACTCAATGCCTCCATGATCGATGTATGAACCTGTACCATAAATTACCAGTGATGGTTCTCTGGTAGCAGTGATTCTAGGGTAATCAACTGCAGACCAATGCATCATACTTGGGAAGAAAGCATAAGGTGAGGTAACTTCTACATCGTTATTCCATTCAGGATGACAGACTGTAGACATACGAACCTCCGTCGGTAAATCCCAATCTAGCCAGCTCCAGGTTGTAAGTTCACCAATAATTTGTTTTCCAGTGTCTATTCGATCCTCAAATTGTGTAATACCTTGTTCAATATTTTCCAACCACTCATTGTGCTTATGAGATATATTTCGATCTTTTGCTTTCGGTACAACAATGCACTCAGGTCTAATAGCGGGCTCAAGCCCCAATAACAATTCATCACTACGTTTGAAAATAGCTCGCAGAAGATCAACTCCTTGAGGAGGTATTCGCCCTGCATCCAATAACTCGCATACCGCATATGAGAGAGCTAGCTTGGCCACTTTTGGTCTCAGTCGATGATAGGTCAGCTTTAGTCCAACGCCTTCCAACCAGTTTCTATAAATTTCCTCAGCCTGCTTATTCCATTCACTCTCTGGAATCAAAGTTTTCATAAATTCACAAACTTTGTAGGCTAAATTTTCAAACGGTACGTTTGACATATCAGCCACAAGCATCGCTTCAGTCATCAAAGGTCTAAGCAACTCAATCGGGTCATCAACATCAGGAAGTGTTTCTCCAGGACGGATAGCTGAAAAAGGAATAGCTTCCTTTTTATTACTTATTTCTGGTAACTCCAATCCGTATATCAAAGGTAACTTTGAGCGTTCATATGGAGGTAGCCGACCTTTTATTTCTAGCCTACTAGACAAATCCAAGGCAATCATCCTCACACTAAAGTCTTCCGACGCACAGAGTGAAGATATTTCCTGCTCAAATTGAAGAACAAACCCTTTGAAATCCTTTGCTAAGCTGCTTAACAAAGATACTACTTTTACCTGCGTCAACCCAATTTTGTCTATTCTATGAGCTACTTGCCTAAGAATCTCTGGCCAATTTTTTTCAATTTTAGCCAAGTCAACGATTGCCTGATGAGCCATAACCCCTAATTCAGGAATAGCCACATCAAGCATATCGAATGCAAACTCAATGAGTAAACTAGCATCCTTCTTCTCGCCAATGTCATCTAACAGTGCCGGTGGTTTCTCAGCCCCTTGTTCAAAAGCGTCTAGCTGGTATGCATGTTCTTTGATTTCCTTCCAAATGGGCAGGATATCTTTATCCTCAAAGAGGATATCGACAATTTCTGGTAAGTTCCAAATTAAACTGCTTGGATACCTATATTCACCAATGTAATCATCAACTAAACAAGCGAGCGCTTTAGGGCGCCACTGTTTAGCATCAATTTCAACAAGGGCTCTAAATATCGACTGTCTAGAACCCCCATCCCAATGCAAATCCCAACCTTTAGCATCTGAGTTATCGAATAAACCTTCTAATAAACTGTTCGCTTTATCCACTTCACCATGTGAAGACAATGCACCAGCAATACAAGAAACAACATTATTATCAGGTTTAACTGGCTTTAAGAGCTTATAGAGTTCCTCTAATTGAGGGACATTCATACCTTTTAAAAAAGGTTGAATTAAGTTCATCCAGCGGAAATATTCAACGGATTTCACAGTTCGAAGAAGCTGAAAAAGGTTTTCAGGAGAATTTATTTTCAGTTGAGTCTCTTCTTCTGTAAGTTTTTCTCCTGTATTTAGTGTCAGAGAAGGTTCATGAGTAACATGCTTTTCCTGGGGAGTAGAAATCGCCATTGAGGCATAAAAACTATTGTCCAACCCCGCTTCCCTGACGCCAAGCGCTACCCCTTCTAACCACGAGTAACGATTTGAAGGCAATAAGTGTACATTGATAGATGCAATAAGCTTTTCTATCTCATCCGTCACCCTATCAGCAGAGGATTGACAGGTCCGAGACACTAATTTTTTAGGCAGATCAGAAGGATTGTACTCTTCGAAAGGGATCAGCAGCTTTCTCGTCATCACTGATATTTCTTTCAATGGCGGACTAGAGCCATCAAGCATTCCAGACAGCAACCCTGTTAGGCCAGGAGCATAATCAAGCCCTTTATGATCGAATAACCACCTCAAGAGCTTTAAACCATATCCCGGATTCCAACGTGTGGTCATAGTGATGAGATCAAGTCCTGCTTCCTGCGTACCACGACCATTTCCCGACTGTTCAAAATATACTAACGCCAAAGAAAATCGACATATTTCACCGTAGGCTAAATCAGGATATTGTCTGATCAACTTACCTAACCACGATACCCAATGGGAAAATTGCCTGTCTTTCCTATTATATATTCCAAAAGAACCCTTGAAGATTTTTGGTAACAGGCTAGCCGCTCGATCTGGTTTACCAATCTTTGACCACATTATAGAAAGTTCATAGTACTCAGACATTTTAGAGTGAATGTCGTCAAAATCGGGGATCTCTTTTTCGATTTGATCCAGTACGTCAACTAAACCATCCCTGCTATATCCTTCTTTATACAAAGTGAAAGCAATCTCTCTGCGCCAGCCAGTCGGCCAATGCCGTTTATCCCAATCTTTTCTAAACGCATCGGCTAAAGCCAAAATACAATCATGTCCATGCTGAGCAGCAGCCCTGATTGCGAAGTTAAAGTAATCAACAGCGGCTGATTCGAACTCATACCACCCAATCCAATCCCTTGTTTGATCATAAGGCTTTCGTAACAATTCAAATGATGGCTTTATCTCCTGAACAATAAAACTTGGTAGCAGCTTCTCTCCAGCCCAACCCCGTCCCCAAATGCTTGAAAACCTCACTAAAGCACGTTCAAATAAGACGTTTCCTGTATACTCTTTTTCGCTTTCATTTGGAACCAACTTAACAGGATCAACATCTTGTCCCAGGGCTGCTCGTAGTCTGTTAAGACGAATTCTATCTGCGAATGGACTTAGGTTCTTCCATTGGCCATGAACACCATATTTATAAAGTTTTGGCTGTTCAAAATTTTCAATCCATTCTTTAGCTTTTTCTATATTTCCATTGGATCTGTAATCCAGTTCAGCAACCAACAACTTTTCTGAAAAATCCAAGTCATTATTTTCAGACCAATCAATGACAGCCTCGAATGCGGTGTCTATCAAAGCCAATGGATATTGGTTAATGCATATGGAGACACATAAATCTATAAGACTATCAAAGTGCTTCCTTTTTTCTGACAAGAAATAGAAAAGCTCAGTTATTTTTTCTTCGTCTTTTGTTTCATAGATACCATTGACCAACTGTCTCATTAAGCGAGCATGTAGGTCTTCATCATTTCCACTCCATGATCCCACACCATCAACTTCACACTTCGTTTGGTGTATAGTTGAGACAAGGTCGCTTAGCGGCATGAAATAATGAGCTGCATCAGCCCATCGTTTCAAATCTTCAGCTCCCCCATGATGCGGATCAATAGCGTCTCCACCTGACAAGTAACTTAGCGGCTCAGCAGATTCAAAGACCCTTTTAGCTTCATTAAAGAATTTGTTCTCAGCTAGAACTTTAGAAAATTTGAGTGCTTCTGAATCACTTACCCTTAGCAGTTCACCATCGAATATGTAGCTAAGTGCTGAATTTACCCCCTCCGATGAAAATAAGAGAGCAAGTATATCAACCTCATTAAGGGCGTCTCTTCGCTCTCTAAGCTCACTTTCAATTAAGAGACATCTCACTACGGCAAGCGGATCATTCAGCTCCTTAGCCGACAATAGAACAGCGTCAATATCATCTGTTAAGCTCAAAGTATTCCGAAGATTAAAGAACTGGTCTCTAAAGTAACTTTGAGTCCCTGTATCAATTACATCTTGCATCTGCTGAGCATTAAAAAGGTGGTAAACCGCCTCCCATCGCATTGGATCATTATCCTCAGACGATTGAATACAGTGTTTAGCTAATACCTTGTGATATTCAATATTTTTTGAATCATCAAAATTACCAAATAGGTTTCGGCACGTTTTGTCTAAAATAAACTGTCGAAAACTGTTATGAAAAAAGCGCCAACTTACATCACTATCCTTCTTGAAATAGTGGGCTGCACTTGAAATAAAAGCGCGAATAGTTGAATGATCAGACCATTTCTCAAGCACGTGAGTATTTATTGGCACCCTCAATCTTGACAATAACGCAAGCAAGTCAACAAGCTTCTGATTACTCTCTATTTGTCGCCAATAAACTGAATAGCTTTGCTCAATATGCCCTTGGTAAAGAGGAAATTCATCAATAGCTTCATCATAACTCCTACCCGATCCGCCAGTAATAAACTGCAGCAAATAAACCAAAGATAGTGGGTGCCCTAATGACTTTTCAAAAATTTTCTTCTTATTATCATCTGTTAGGTCGGAACAGCCTGGCCATTCGTTTATGGCTGCATAGACATTTGTCCGAGTAAGAGGAGATATAACAATGGTTCGACTTCCATGGCTGACATGCTCCTTTATCGTATCAGAAAGATCGTTCAACTCTAGCGTTTGACTACCTAGAACAAATATCACTCCATCAGGCACGGTGTTCGGGAGAGGCAAATCTGACAACAAACTCTGTAATGGGTTTTGTTCTCGCTGAATATGATCTAACCCATCAACCATTATGATGGTGGTTACGCCATCATTTTTCCATTTGTCATGGGCTTGTTGAAGCTGCTCTCCTAACAATGATAGGTACTCTTCTCTTGAGCCTGGCTGCCCGGAACTTTCACCACGAAAGCCGTGATTTCTTAGCGATAATGTTATGTCATGAAGAAAAGTAGTCGCTTCACCACGCCCTTGGTAGGTGCTATCGGGTACATATGCGTAATATCTAACTAGTTTATATCCTGCTTTATACTTTAAAGTATGAGTAAGCGTTGTTGACTTTCCTGAGCCAGGGCTTCCAAGCAATGCGACATAGCCCTGCTTGGTTTGTGATAAAACATCAGATATAGAACCAACAGTTTCTTCAATTTCTTGATAAGTTCGATCGATAGGAAATTCATGAACAAACTTATGCTTAAACCTATGACTCCACGCCAACGTATCTAACATATCATCTTTGGACAGCTCAATAATTCGACGTTCACCTCCCGCCATTTTCGTCAGGAGGTTATATATTTTTCCAATATCCTCCTGTTTTCTTGCTTGTCCCTGATTAGTTATAGGGATATCTGCTGGTCGCTTATAGTTGAATTCAAGCTCACAGTTGCGAATGAAATTCAAAAATTGGTCATCATTAAATTTTGATCGTTTCTGTAGATCCAACAGTGCCTTTTGCCAGCACACGGATACTGTATCTAAGCCTGTTTCACACCATCGTCTATCGAACCAACATTCTTTCAAGAAAGATTGAAAGTGAGCATGTCGAGGAGCCGTGTCGCCTAAAGGGATTTGAGCTTTAGAGCTTGAGCTAGGTACTGACTTATGAAGCAAATGAACTTTTACAATTCTATCTTTATTATTTGTACTTAAGTGCTTCCATCCCTCTGAAAGTTGCCTGAAAAGGCTAAGTTTCTCATCTCCCTGCTTTGTCGAACTATCCCTTACAAAATCTGCATAGCTAATTGTTCCAACGTATTCCGCCCACTTCACCTGATACGCATCAAGCTTACCAGTAGTCGCAATCAGTATGTCATCCAAGCTTCCAGCATCAGGATCGGCGACTCGAAACCATTCAAGACTTCCATCAAGCAAAGCTTCATATATTAAGCCTGCTGCTATTTCATACTGCGGAACATACCCCAGCATTGCAGTGCGTTCACCGTCACCTGAATTAGTATTCGACACTCTAATATGCTCCTTAAAAAGACAATGCCACGCTTCCTTTTAGATATTTAAGAAAAATATACTTAACGAATATTAGTAGTTGGGTGGAGGAGGGCACTGAATCGCTACCGTTTCAGTCGTCACTTTGTCGCATTACTCAATTTTGGTCAACATTAGGCGAGTGACGCTCATCTCAAGTCGCGTTGCTAACTTTGAATGGGGCATAACGTTTTAGTATCGATGAGTCAATGAAGGCCAGAGAACGATGCTCTGGCCTATCAGTTTTTCTAGAGTAAGAACGTGTGTTGGTGGGTTTTCTACATTAACCCCTCATAATAACAAACTCTTCTGTGCAGGTCGGATGGGGAGTGGGGATGCCGTGGTCGGTTTGACCTCTATGTCCCAACTCCCTCAGCCTCAGCGCATGGTGACAAACTCTTCCGCACTGGTTGGATGGATGGCGACGCAGTTGTCGAAGTCCGCCTTGGTGGCGCCCATCTTCATGGCGACGCCGAAGCCCTGCAGGATCTCGTCCATGGCGAAGCCGATGCCGTGCAGGCCGACTACCTTCTCTTCCGGGCCGACGCAGACCAGCTTCATCCGGGTGGGCTGGCGATGCTGGGTCAGCGCCGAGTACATGGCGGTGAACTGGCTGCGGTAGACCTTGACCTGATCTTCACCGTATTCGGCGACGGCTTCCGGTTCGGTCAGCCCAATGGTGCCGATGGGCGGGTGGCTGAACACCACGGTCGGCACCAGATCGTAGTTGAGGTGCTCGTCGGGCTTGTTGTTGAACAGCCGCTCACAGAGGCGGCGGCCCGCCGCGACAGCCACCGGGGTGAGCTGGATGCGGCCGGTGTTGTCACCGACGGCGTAGAGGTTGGCGACATTGGTGTTCTGGAACTTGTCGGTGGGGATAAAACCCTTCTCGTCCAGCTCGATGCCGGCGGCAGCCAGATTGAGGTTGTTGGTGGCCGGGACGCGGCCGATGGCCCAGATCAGGCAGTCGACGGTGAGGTGGCGACCATCTTCCAGTTGCAGGGTCAGGCTGTCGTCGGCGTTCTTGATGACGGCCTTGGGAATGGCGTGGGTATGCAGCCTGGGCCCTTCCTGCGCCATGATCTCCACCAGGGTCTCGTGGATCATGGGGTCGAAGTTGCGCAGCGGCGCGTGCTTGCGCACCACCAGATGGGTCTCCGAGCCGAGCGCCTGCATCACGCCTGCGATCTCCACGGCGATGTAGCCGGCACCCACCACGGCGACCCGTTTGGGCTGGCTTTGCAGGTCGAAGAAACCGTCGGAGTCGATACCCAGTTCGGCGCCCGGAATGGTCGGGACCTCGGGGCGGCCGCCGGTGGCAATCAGGATGTGATCGGCGCTGTAGTGCTCGCCGTTCACCTCGACGGTATGGCTGTCGACGAAGCGGGCGAAGCCCTTGATGACGGTGATCTGGTTCTTACCCAGCACGTTCTGGTAGGACTGGTGAATGCGGCCGATGTAGGCCTGGCGGGATTCGACCAGCCTGGCCCAGCTGAAGTGGTTGAGGGTGGTGTCGAAGCCGTAGTCGGCACCGTATTTCAGGGCATCGGCTATCTGGCCGGCATACCACATGGCCTTCTTCGGCACGCAGCCGACGTTGACGCAGGTGCCACCCAGCTCTTTGGCTTCGATCAGGGCGACTCTCTTGCCGTACATGGCGGCCCGGTTGGCCGAGGCGATGCCGCCGCTGCCGCCACCGATGGCGATGTAGTCAAAATGCTGTGCCATTGCGAGGTTCTCCGCTCGTTGAGGATGCAATCACAGCATGATGGGGACAAAGCGGCCGGCTCACAAGAGCCGGTGCTCAGTTCTGCTGGATGGGCAGGCGAATGTGGAACTGGGCACCCTGTCCCGGTTCGCTGGCGCAGTGGATGCGGCCGCGCAGCAGTTGCACCACCAGGTTGTAGATGATGTGGGTGCCGAGCCCGCTGCCGCCATGGCCCCGCTTGGAGGTGACGAAGGGATCGAAGATGCGCGGCAGTATCTCCGGGGGGATGCCGCGGCCGTTGTCACTGTAGTCGATGACCAGCTCGTCTCCCTGCTGCGCCACCTGGATGGTGATCTTTCTGGGCCTGTCCCAGCCATCGAAACCGTGATGGATGGAGTTGAGGATCAGGTTGGAATAGATCTGGGTGAAGCTGCCCGGGAAGGAGTAGATGCTCAGCTTGGGATCGCACTGGATGTCCACCTCGCACTGGGCCTTCTTGAGCTTGTAGCCGAGGGAGACCACCACCTGATGCAGGTTGTCGGCGAGGCTGAAGTTGTAGCGGGCCTCGGAGGACTGATCGACCGCTACCTGCTTGAAGCTGGCGATGAGTTCGGAGGCGCGTCTCAGGTTACCTTGCAGCAGTTGCATCGACTCGTCGAGATTCTGGGTGAATTCGTTGAGGTAGGTGCGGGAGAGCTGCTTGGCCTCGATATGCTGCTTGAAGTCGGCCACCCGCTCCTGCAGGTAGGAGGAGGCGGTGACGCTGATGCCGATGGGGGTGTTGATCTCGTGGGCCACGCCGGCAACAAGGGAACCGAGGGAGGCCATTTTCTCCGACTCCACCAGGGTCTGCTGGGCCTGCTTGAGATCGTCATAGGCCTTGCCCAGCTGGTCGTTGGCATCGCTCAGGCTGCGGGTGCATTCCGCCACCTTGCCTTCCAGCTGCTCGTTGAACAGGGTGATCTCCCGCTCCACCTTTTTGAGGGGGGTGATGTCATAGCCAAAGCCGATCAGGTACTTGAGGTTGGGCCCCTCGTAGAAGGGAGCGAAGGTCCACTGCAGTACCAGCTCGTTGCCCTGCTGGTCGTGCATGGTGATCTCCCTGTCCTCCAGAGCGCCCTGATCGGCCAGGGTGGCGGCCAGCTCGTCACGCTGCTCCTTGCTGACGAAGAGATCCAGCCAGTTGTGCTGCAACAGCTCCTGGTGGTGATAGCCGGTGAGCAGGATGGCCGCCGGGTTGATGCTGGCGATGTTGAGATCCGGCTCCATGCAGCAGATGACCATGTTGGCGGAGTTGATCAGGGTGGCGGAGAAGTCCCGCTCCTGCTGGAGCTGATCGGCGGCCTGATGGCGGGCCGTGAACTCGTCGTTCAGCCGGGTGCGCATCTGGTTGAGGGTGGCGGCCAGGGTATCGAATTCATCAGGGGACTTGCGGGGCAGGGGGCGACCTTCCAGGGTCAGCTCCACCGCGAGGCGATCCAGGCTCAGTTTCTGGGCATAGCTGACGATGCGGTTGATATGACGGATCACCAGATAGTAAATGATGACCAGGATGCAGAACGAGACGACCAGGGTCTTGATGGTCTGGCTGACCAGGATCAGCACGGATTTCTCGATGAGGCGCTGGTAGACCTGCTCCAGGGAGGCGGCGACGAACAGCTTGCCGACCACTTCCCCCTGATAGCTCAGGGTGAACTCGCGGGAGATGTCGTATTGGGGCTGCTCCACCCCCTGGGTGAGCAGGGGCACTTCCGAATTGCCCAGCATCTCCTTGACCATGACGAACTGCATGTTGGGCAGGTTCATGATGCCCTCGATCTGCACCTTCACCTGCTCTTCATCCAGATTCCAGAGACTGGCCGAGATGGGTTGCAGGAAGGAGGCCTCGATCTGGCCGATGCTGGCCTCGATGACGGTCACATCCTTGTTGTAGTCCCAGGCGAGCTGAAGCACGGTGATGAGCAGTGCCAGCACCGTACTGCAGATCAGAATGTAGGAAAGCAGACGATAAGAGAGTCCGTTAAGGCCGACGGCCTTGGAGAAGATTCCTGACATGGCGTCCTTGCGGTCTGGATTGAGTGCGGTTTAGTTTAACTGCTTCATGGACTTATGTCGTGTGTCATCCAATGGATAAAAACAAGGCCCCTTTCGGGGCCTTGTTTGTGTGGGCTGGGATCAGTGACCGCCCTTGGCTTTTGCCGGGATGGATTCGTCGAATTCCGGCAGCGGCTTGTGCTCGGATGCCAGGAAGGTGTAGATGACCGGCAGCACGAACAGGGTGAACAGGGTGCCGATGGCCAGCCCCGCCACGATGACGATGCCTATGCTGAAGCGCTGGGCCGCGCCCGCCCCCGAGGCATAGAGCAGGGGGATCAGACCGGCGATCATGGCTGCCGTGGTCATCAGGATGGGGCGCAGACGCACCTTGGCGGCCTGCATCACGGCCTGCATCCGGTTCAGGCCGTGCAGCAGCTGCTCCTCCTTCGCCACCTCGCAGATCAGAATACCGTGCTTGGTAATCAGACCGACCAGCGTGATGAGACCGACCTGGGAGTAGATGTTCATGGTGGCCATGCCCCATGCCAGGGCGATCAGCGCGCCGCTGATGGCGAGCGGCACCGACACCATGATCACCAGGGGATCGCGCACCGATTCGAACTGGATTGCCAGCACCAGGAAGATGATGGCCAGGGCCAGGGCGAAGGTGGCGTAGAGCGCATTGCCTTCGGTCACGAACTGGCGGGCTTCCCCCATGAAGTCATAACGATAGCCTTGGGGCAGCTTCTCTTCCGCGGTGGCCTTGAACCAGTTGATCGCATCCCCCATGGCCACGCCAGGTGCCGGAACGGCGCCTATGGTGGCGGAGTTCAGCTGGTTGAAGTGGGGCAGGGCACGGGGCTCGCCCACCACCTCAATCTTGATCAGGCTGCCCAGCGGGATCGACTTGCCGTCGGCGGCGCGCACGTAGTAGCCCTTGAGGGACTCGGGGTTCAGGCGGTACTTGCGTTCCACCTGCGGGATCACCTCGTAGGAGCGGCCATCCAGATCGATACGGTTGACGTAACCGTCCGCCATCATGGTGCCCATGGTGATGCCGATGTCCTGCATGGTGATGCCGTAGGCACCCGCCTTGTCCTTGTCGATGCTGATCTTCATGGTGGCCGAGTCGTAGTTCAGATCGAGATCCGAATAGACGAACTGGCCGTTGGCCTGGGTGGCCGCCAGCATCTCACCCGCGATCAGGAACAGGCTCTCGAAGCTGTTCGGGGTGGTGATGACGAACTGGATGGGCAGACCGCTCGACGCACCCGGCAGCTCGGGGAACTGGAAGGTGGTGATGGCCATCCCGGGGATGTCCTTCACCAGACCGGCGACCCGATCCAGCACCTCTTTCTGGCTCGCCTCACGCTGGCTCCAGGGCACCATGGAGGCGATGCCGAAGGCCTGGTTGGCGTTGAACACCCCGGAGAAGACCTGGGAGTAGGCGATCTCGGGCTGGTCGTCCAGGATCTTGTTCACGTCCGCCATGGTGTTTTCGATGTAGTCCAGGTTGGCGTTGGAGGGCGCCGTGCCCAGCACGGCCATGACCCCCTTGTCCTCGGACGGGGCCAATTCGCTCGGGATGAACTTGAACAGCAGCGGCAGGCTGGCGAACACGATGACGGCGAACAGGATGACCACGATGCGCTTTTGCATCACGGCATGCAGCATGCTGTCGTAGCGGGCCGTCATCCGGTCCAGCAGATCGTGCACGGTACGCTCGAACTTGCCCGGCTCCTCGTTGGCCCTGAGCATCTTGGCGCACATCATGGGCGACAGGGTCAGGGCGATGATGCCGGAGACGAAGACCGCCCCCGCCAGGGTCAGCGCGAACTCCTTGAACAGGGAGCCTGTGATGCCCCCCATCAGGGCGATGGGCGCGTACACCGCGGCCAGGGTGACCGTCATGGCGATGACGGGCACGGCGATCTCCCGGGTGCCTATGATGGCGGCCCGGAACGGCTCTTCCCCTTCCTTGATGTGACGGTCGACGTTCTCCAGCACCACGATGGCGTCATCCACCACCAGGCCGATCGCCAGCACCATGGCCAGCAGGGTCATGAGGTTTATCGAGAAGCCGAACATGTCCATCATCATCACCACCCCGATGAGGCTCAGCGGTATGGTGATGATGGGGATGATGACCGCCCGGAACGAACCCAGGAACAGGGTGATCACGACCAGCACTATGGCGGCCGCCTCCAGTATGGTCTTGATGACCTCGTGGATGGACTCGTTGATGGCGATGGTGGAGTCATACAGGACGTTCACCTGCATGGTGCTCGGCATGTTGCTCTTCAGGCTCGGCAGCAGCTCCAGCACATCGTGGGCGATGTTGATGGGGTTGGCGGTCGGCGCCGCGTTGATGGCCAATACCACGGCCTCGCGGCCGTTGGCGCTGGCGCGATAGATGTCGTGGCTCTTCTCCAGCGACACCTTGGCGATGTCGGAGAGGCGGATCACCTTGCTGTCCCGGGTCGCCACCACCAGGCGCTTGAGCTCCTCGATGTTGCTGACCTGGGTTTCGGCGTTGCCGTTGAACAGGGTGAAGTAACCCGTGGCCTGGCCGGTGGCAGACTGATAGTTGTTGCTGTTGAGCACCGTCATCACGTCGCTGGAGGTCAGGTCAAAGGCGGCCATCTTGGCCGGATCCAGCCACACCCGCAGGGCGAACTCGACCCCGCCGTACAGATCCACCTTGGAGACCCCGCCCACGGTGAACAGCTGGGGCTTGATGACCCGTTCCAGGTAGTCGGTGATCTGGCTGGAGTTGAGCTCAGGGCTGGTGAAGCCCATGTAGAGCACCGCCGTGGTGGAGCCGGTGGAGGAGGTGACCGAGGGGTCTTCCGCCTCTTTGGGCAACTGGGAACGCACCGAGTTGACCTTGGCCAGGATGTCGGACAGCGCGGCATTGGGGTCGGTGTTCAGCTTCATGTAGGCCGTTACCGTGGAGCTGCCCAGCTGGCTCGAGGAGGTCATGAAGTCGATGTTGTCGGCTTGTGCGACCGCCTGCTCCAGCGGCTGGGTGATGAAGCCCTGGATCAGGTCCGAACTGGCGCCGTAGTAGCTGGTGGTGACCGTAATCACCGTGTTGGTGACCTCGGGGTATTCCCGCACCTGCATCTTGAAGATGGCCTGGAAGCCCAGCAGGGCTATCAGGAAGCTGAGCGAGATCGCCAGCACCGGCCGTTTTATGAATATGTCGGTAAATCGCATCGCAGATCTCCGCGTTTACAGCATCGGGGTTTGTGCCGGGACGGCGAGGGCATCGTTCTCGACCACGCGTACCTTGGTGTCGTTGCTCAGGCGAACCTGGCCCGACAGCACGATTTGATCGCCGGCCTTGATGCCGGAGAGCACATGGACGTCGTTGCCACGGCGCTCACCCGCCTTGACCACTACCTGCTTGGCGCGTTTCACGCCGTCCACCTCGTGAATGACGTAGACGTTCTCGCCATAGAGGGTGAAGGAGATGGCGGACTGCGGGATCACGATCTGATCCTTCACCGTGGGCAGTATGATGCTGGCGCGGGCGAACATGCCGGAGCGGAGCTGGCCCTCGTTGTTCGGGATGTCCGCCTGCACCTGGACCAGGCCGCTCTGGTAGTTGACCGCAGGTTCGATGGCGGTGATCTGGCCGTCAAACTGGGTCTGGGGATAGGCATCCACGTTGATCTTGATGGTTTGGCCCAGGGTGATTTTGGAGATGTCGGTCTGGGGCACGGTGAAGCGCAGGCGCATCACGCTGGTGTCTTCCAGCCGCACTATCTCGGTTCCCGGCTCCAGGTACTGGCCGAGGAATACGTTGCGCAGGCCCACGGCGCCGCTGAAGGGGGCGCGCACCTCGCGACGGGCTATGGTGGCCTTCAGGCTGTCTATGTCCGCTTCCAGGGAGCGGTAGCTCGCCTCGGCATCATCCAGCTGGTCCCGGGAGATGGAGTTCTTCTGGTACAGGTTCTTGTAGCGCTCGAACTTGGCCCGGGCCGCCGGCAGTCTGGCCTGGGAAGAGTTCAGGTTGGCCTTTTCCACGCTGGAGTCCAGGCTCAGCAGCAGCTGATCCGCCTTGACGTGCGCCCCGGATTCAAACCGGATGGCGTCGATGGTGCCTGACAGCTCGCTGGAGAGGGTGACCCCCTGATTCGGCTCGATGAAGCCGATCGCCTCTATGGTGGGGACCCAGTCCTGGGCCTTGGTCACCATGGCGGTCACCGGGAACTCTGGCTCGGGACGATTGGCCATGAACTCTGCGATCTTCTTCTGTTTGAACATATTGAAACCGATGACACTGCCAAACAGGGCGAGTGCTATCAGCAGCATGACGGCCATCCACTTTTTCATGAACAGGCTCCTGTGATGGAAACATTAGGGTTTAAAATGGCATTCCAGCTGGCCCGGATGACCGTCTCCAGCTGTTCCTGCGTCAATTCGAAATCGTGAACCCGGCGTTGCTGTGCCAGGTTGGCCACGCAATCCAGACTCAATGCTTGCAACACCAGAATGGGGAGATCGATGAAGAGTCCCTGTTGGCGTCCTTGCTCAAAGAAGCGCTCAAGTGGCGCCCACGTCGCCATTATGACCGGATCCCGCTCCAATTCAGCCCCCAATGGAGAACTTTCGTACTGCAATTTGCACTTGAGTGCATTGGGGTAGCTGGTGAAGATGGCATCGATGTTGAGCCAGAGGCGCCGATACTGCTCATAGGACACCTCTTCTATCTGCACACCTTCCATGACCAGGGGATGACACTTGAGGATAGTGTGCTGATAGAGCTGGCGGATCAGGTCATCCTTGTCGCTGAAATAGCGATAGATGGTGCCTGCCGCCACCTTGGCTTTCTTGGCGACCACGGCAATGGAAAGGCCGTACAAGCCCTGCTCGCCGAGGATCTCGTGAGCTGCTTCGAAAATGCGTTCTTTCTTATCCATGGTTATCAGAGGTCAACGACTGAATGAACGTTCATTCATTCTAGGTGGGCGCAAAGGCAAGTCAAGCATTGCCCATCATCTCTGACCCTATGGGGTGAGGGATTCAAAAAGTAGTGGGGAATTGCTGGATCCAGCCTGAACAAAACAAAAATAGTTGAAAAGGGTCGGAAGTGATTGAAAAACAGGCACTTGATTCTTTGTGTCAAAAAAAGAGTAGACAAGGTCGGCATCATCATCAATAATGCGCCCCGTTCGACAGCGTAGCGCCCGTAGCTCAGCTGGATAGAGCGCTGCCCTCCGGAGGCAGAGGTCACAGGTTCGAATCCTGTCGGGCGCACCATCAAAAGTGCGCCGGTTAAACGGGCGTGTTGAAGAACGAAAACAGCTGTGGTGGCTGTAGCTCAGTTGGTAGAGTCCCGGATTGTGATTCCGGTTGTCGTGGGTTCGAGCCCCATCAGCCACCCCATTTTACAGCTTGTCAGGTACGCGAAGGTGGCGGAATTGGTAGACGCGCTAGCTTCAGGTGTTAGTGCCCCCCGGGTGTGAGGGTTCGAGTCCCTCTCTTCGCACCATACTTGCTGTATGACGAGGATGACCAGATGGTCATCTTTGTGTTTTTAGAATACCCCTCGGTGATTAGCGCAGCCCGGTAGCGCATCTGGTTTGGGACCAGAGGGTCAAAGGTTCGAATCCTTTATCACCGACCACATTTGAAAACCCCGCTCAGGCGGGGTTTTTGCTTTTTGGCGTTTCTCTTCCGCTTTTTCCCGTCACGTCTTTTTACACTTCTTCAGGCGCCTGTTCGCCACGAGTTCGGTATGCTGGGCCCGGAGCCGCGAGACAGGGGACGCTCGGGCACGGACCAGATACAAGGCCTATGCATCACCATATCACTTCTCTTCAACTCTCCGTGCTGGCCATGGCCGCACTGCTGCTGGGTGGTTGCGCCCTGCAGCCGAAACCGGAAGATCTTCTGATGGGCGCCGCCCCCAAGCCAAAGGCCGAACTCGAGGCCACCTTGGTAACCAGTGGTGGCTTCTGCGTGACCCTGAGCGAGCAGGGCCGTCTGCTGACCCAGCCCTGCGATCAGCAACCGAACCAGTCATTCAGCTGGGATGTCGGCGCCCTGCAACTGGCCGGGGATTGCCTGGTCGCCAGAGGGGAAGATGGTCTGGGGATGGAGGTGTGCCGGGAGGAGAGCCATCAATGGCAGTGGCAGGGGGATCGTCTGTTTAATCGGCAGGTGTCGCTGCGCCTGGATGTGGCGGGTCGCCGTCATAAGCCGGCCGTCCCCCTGCGCCTCGCCGAATGCTATGGCGGCGCCAACCAGAGCTTTGAGTGGACGCCATCCGGCACGCTGTTGAACCGTCTGATGCACCCGGCACTGGCGTGGTGACAAGAGAGCGAGAAACAAAAAGGGTGGCCACATGGGCCACCCTTTTTCGATCCGCGATGGGGATGCCTAATCAGCGGGTCTGGGAGGCGAACAGTTTCTCCAGATAGACGGCAACGCCATCTTCATCGGAAGTGAGGGTCTGTTCGTGCTCTGGCAGGGCCTGCTTGAGGCGATCGTGGGCGTTGCCCATGACCACACCACGGCCCACCATGCTCAGCATCTCGAAGTCGTTCATGCCATCGCCGAAGGCCACGGCCTGTGACATCTCCAGGCCGTGCTGCTCCAGCACGGCGCGCACGGCATTACCCTTGTGCACACCGGCATGCATCACCTCGAGGCAGTCAGGCAGGGAGAAGGTGACGTTGAGTCGATCACCATATTGCTGGTTGAGGTGCGCCTCTATCTTCAGCAGCTTGTCGTGGTCGCCGATGTAGAACACCTTGTTGACCCTGTCCTTCGGGTGGCTGGCGAGATCAGCCAGGCGGTAGCTGAAGCCGGAGTCGTGATGGAACTTCAGCAACCAGGGCAGCTCCTCTTCCACCAGCCACTCGTCGCCGTAGTAGACGTTGATGTGGATGGATGGGTCGCGCTCCATGGCGATCAGCTCGGCCGCCACCGTGCTCGGCAGCGCCTGGTTGTAGACCAGCTGATCCTGCTTGTCGTGTACCACGGCGCCGTTGGAGGTAATGAGGTAGATATCCAGCCCCAGTGCATCGCGGATGCTGCGTACATCCACATGGTGACGGCCGGTGGCGACCACGAACTTGACGCCCTGATCGACCAGACGGTGCAGGGTATCCCGGGTGCGGGAGGAGATCTGGTGCTGCCCGTTGAGCAGGGTACCATCGAGATCGGACACAACTACCTTGAACATCATTACCTCGACTTCAATTGAACGCCGGGGGAGTGTACCCCAGCGTCTGCCGTCACCCCATTTATTTAGGTTCTTCGCGGGATCCTGGGAAAGTGGAAGTTGACAGACAGGGTGCTGGTAAACTGGTTGTCGCCAAACACACCACCACCATCACCCTGCTGTCGCCGTGCATCATATTGATATTGCCTCCTTCTGGCCAGGTTATACCGTCAT